>CAYTGH010000001.1:0-26819 GCA_964437355.1 uncultured Candidatus Saccharibacteria bacterium
AAGTCTCTTAATAGTAATTATGAGCCCTAGTAAAGTCTCTTAATAGTAATTATGACAAAAGAAGAGCTCTGGGAATCCGTTTTAGCTCAACTTCAATTTAAAGTTTCTAAAGCTAATTTTGCCACCTGGCTAAAGAACACCAGAATCACCCAAATGACAAATGGGGAGGTATATGTTGCTGTTCCTAATACTTTTTCTCGTGAGTGGCTAAGTAAAAAATATCATCATTCTATTTTTGAGGTTTTACGAGAAGTAGATCCCCAAATAAAAAGCATCAAGTATATTATCCAAAAGGATCTGGTTTCTGGAAAGAAATCATCCAAGCCAAACACTCAGCCATCTTCTCGTCCTTCCTTAAAAAACGAGCAGTCGGCCTTTGAAGAACTAAAAATTAATTCTCAAACTAATCTCAACCCCCGTTATACCTTCGAACAATTTGTTATCGCCCCTTTTAATGAATTAGCCCAGGCAAGTGCTTGGGCTGTTACTAAAAATCCGGGACGGGTTTACAATCCTCTCCTTATTTACGGAGGCGTCGGTTTGGGAAAAACCCATTTGCTTCAAGCTATCGGTAACGGAGTTGATGCCGTGGCTGGTTTTAGAATTCAATATCTATCATCAGAAAAATTGGTTTCCTCCATTGTTTCTAGTATTAGAAATCACAGCATTCAAGAATTAAAAGATAATCTTTGCCGCTTAGATATGATAATTGTTGACGATGTCCAATTTATGGCTGGCAAGGAAAAAACTCAAGAAGAATTCTTCCATATTTTTAACGCTCTTTACGAACGCAATAAACAGATTGTTCTGTCTTCGGACCGACCCCCCAGCGCTATTGCTACTCTTGAAAAAAGACTCCAATCTCGTTTCGAGGGAGGCATGATCGCTGATATCAGCCAGCCTGATTATGAAAGTCGCTTGGCTATTTTGGAAACCAAAGCTCAAGAATTAGACACAGAAATAGAGGCCGAGGTTTTATCTTATGTTGCTAATAACGTTCAAAAAAACATTAGAACATTAGAAGGAGCTATTCATCGAATTCGAGCTTATCAGAAACTCCATAACGAATCTCTCTCTCTGAGCAAGGCTAAAACCCTCCTTAAGGACTTGGCTGGATCTCCGCCAAAGATAACAACTCCTCAAAAAATCTTCAGCGCTGTCGCCGGTTATTACAATCTTAATCAGCAAGAATTATTTTCGGTAACACGCAAAAGAGAAATTGCTTGGCCAAGACAAGTAGCTATGTATTTTTTACGCAAGGAATTAAGAAAATCCTTCCCTCATATTGGAACAATATTTGGAGGAAAAGACCATACGACAGCTATTTATGCTTACAGAAAAATAGAAAAGCAGATAGAAGATGACGAGCAAACAGCCGAAGAAATTCATTTAGTTAAACAGAGGATTTATGCTGAATAAAAAGTGGAATTCCTGTGGTGTTTTTAAAGCTGTTTTTGATTCGGAAAAAATAGTCAGTTTTTATTCAGAGAAAATCCACTGGTAAAATTTAAGCAAAGCCACGTGTTATATATAAAGAAAGCAAAATGCTAAATAATTCACTGTCTAGTAATAACAAGTAATTTAAATTAATAGTATAATTAATATTATAATAAATACTATGAAGTTAAAAGTTTTAAAAGAAGAATTAACTTTTGGTCTTAGTGTTGTTAGTCGTATTGCTACTCGCAATCCTAACTTGCCTATTTTAGAAGGGGTTTTATTGAATGCTGAGAAGAACTCTCTTTCTTTAACGACTACGGATTTGGAAGTGGGGACGAAGTGGTGGGTCTTAGCTAAAGTGGAAAAACCAGGGAAAGTGGTTATTCCGGCTCGAGTTGTTTCAGATTTAGTAAAATTGATTAGCGATCGAGAGCTTCAATTAGAGTCGGATAAAAAAAGTCTTCTTATTAAATATCAAAACGGGGAAAATCAAATTCAGGGATTAGAAGTCAATGATTTTCCTCTTTTACCCGAAGCCGAAGGAAAAACTTCGGTATGGGTTGATAGTTTTAAATTTTGCCAGGGGTTAAAACAAATACTCTATTGCGTTGCTTCTTCTGAAAGCCGTCCAGAAATCTCCGGGGTTTATTTACAATTTGAAGCCAAGCGCATTATCATGGTGGCCACGGATAGCTTTCGCTTAGCTGAAAAAATAGTCGAGCCAGTAGAAAAAGTGCAAGGGGATATTAAAAAACTTACTTTTATTCTTCCGGTCAAAACAGCTCAGCAGGTTATTGCCGTTTTTGAGACAATGGGAAAATCAATAAAAATTTATCTTTCCCCCGATCAAATGGTGTTCGAAAGCGATGTTGATGGTGCTTCTCATCCTCAAGTTCAAATTGTATCAAGACTGATTGAGGGAACTTACCCTGATTATCAAGGAGTTATTCCTAAAAGCTTTAAAACCAATGTCAAACTTTCACGCTCTCAATTATTGAATAAAATCAAGGCGGCTAATTTATTTAGCGATCAGGTGCGCGAAGTGCAATTAGCCATTCGTCCTAAGGAGAAGAAAGTATATATTGAATCTCGCAGTACGAAAATCGGAAAAAGCAAAGCATCTATTTCAGCTACTATTAAAGGAGAGGATTTAGATATTTCTTTTAATAGTAAATATCTTATTGACGTTCTCAGCAATCTTAGCAACGAGGAGATAGAGCTTAAACTTAATGATGGGGAGAAAGCTGGTCTTCTAAAACCAGCCGGAGACACTTTTTACCGCTATGTTCTTATGCCAATTAAATCTGCCTGAACTAGGGAATAATTGGCAGAGCCTGTTGCATAAATTGATTCCAAATCCAGCCGGCGGTAGTGACGGCGGGCACTTTAGCCATTGGAGCCTGATTGTTATTACCCAACCAAACGCCAACGATAATTTTTGAAGTATAGCCAATGACCCAGGAGTCTCGAAAATCGTCGTTAGTTCCGGTTTTAGCAGCGACTTTATAGCCCGGGACATATAAATTGGAATGATAGCCGAACATTGGCGCTCGATCTTTTTCACTTGACAAAATATCAGTAATGGTCTGGGCAGTTGCCTCGCTGACCACTTGTCTTTTTTCTTCTTGACTTTGAGCTTGAAAAATAATATCGCCTTGGCTGTCTTCTATTTTAAGGATATCAAAGGGTTCTACTTTGTAACCGCCAGTGGCAAAAATACCGTAAGCGCTGGTCAGATCCAAGAGCTTGACGCCGCCTCCTCCAAGGACTAAAGAAGGAACAGCGGGCAAGGATGAAGAAATGCCAGCTGATTCTAAGGTTTGAATGCTGTCTTTTATACCAGCGAGGTATAGGAAAACTTTAACAGAAGGAACATTCAAAGACTGGGCTAAAGATTGTTTCAGCGTAACCGGTCCTCGAAAACGACCGTCGTAATTACCAGGAACGTAATCTTTGCCTCCCCAATTTCCGAAATTTGTTTGTTCGTCAATAATAATATGGGAAGGAGAAATTCCTTTTTCAAAAGCAGTAGCGTAAACGAAGGGCTTTAAAGAGGAGCCAGGGTGTCTTTCACCAAGACGAGCAATATCGAATTGAGGATTAAAAAGGCACTCGTTATTTTCAACTGAGCAACCAGAGGGATACGAATCGTCAGCGAAATAATCCTTGGATCCCACGAGGGATAAAACTTCTCCTGTTCGGGGATCAATAGCGACCAAAGAACCATTATATACTTTATAGATTTTGTCTTTTGCTACTCCATTCTCGATAATTGTCTCAGCCTTTTCTTGGAGGGACCAGTTAAGGGTCGTGTAAACTTTAAATCCGCTTCGCTGGAGCAAGTTCAGTCCATAGGTGGTTTTTAATTCTTGGACGACATGGAGGGTAAAGTGAGGGGCTCTAAGGAGATGAGCTAGGCTAGAAAACTCGGGTTTCTGTTCCTGTGCTTCGGTCATTTGGTCTTGGCTGATATATCCTAACAGAGTCATGCGTTGGAGAACATAAGTTCTTCGGTCCGTAAGCTGGTCAAGATGTTGGCCGTAGGGGGAAAGATAACTGGGTGCTTTAATAAGGGCGGCTAAAGTGGTAGCTTCTACCAAGGAAAGATCGCTTGCCGGTTTATTAAAATAGCCCTGGCTGGCGGTTTCAGCGCCATAAAAATTAGAGCCAAAGGGAACTTGGTTCAGGTACCATTCCAAAATTTGTTCTTTACTATATTTTCTTTCTAATTCTAAGCTTAAGATAATTTCTTCGGTTTTCCTCTTAACTGTTTTTTGATTATTGAGGAAATACGAGCGAATAAGTTGCTGAGTAATAGTTGATCCGCCCTGGGAAGGACTTTGGAGCCTTAAATCAGTGAGAATAGCTCGCGCTAAGCCGCGAAAATTAAGACCATGATGCTGGTAAAATTGGCCATCTTCGGCTGAGATAACGGCCTGTTGAAGATAGAGGGAAATTTTCTCTAAAGGAATAACAGTTCTATTTTCTTCGCCAACAATATTGTAAAGCAAAATCTGTCCCGTCTGGTCGTATATTTTAGTTGGCTGGTTGAATTGACTTTCAGCGAAATCCTCTGGTTGCGGCAATTCGCGGAGGTAGTTTAGGAAGACAACGGAAACAACGGCGGCTGATAACAGCAAGAGTATTATTATGGTTCGGCTCGTCCAGATAAGAACAGTATATAAAAAATGACGATGCTTGTTTTTTTTCATTGGACTCTTAGGACTTCAGCTATTATAATAGAAAATGATGGAAAAGAATACCCTTAATCAAAAAATTCAAGAGATTTTAGAAAGAGGAGTGGAAAAAGTATATCCTTCTAAATCTTTCTTAAAAGAAAAGTTGCTTACTAAAAAACCGATGAAGCTTTACGCCGGTTTGGACCCGACGGCCTCTTCTTTACATATTGGGCACTTGGCCATTTTAAATAAACTGGCTCAATTTCAAAAGCTAGGACATCAGGTCTTTTTTCTGATTGGAAATTTTACATCCCTTATCGGTGATCCCACGGGACGCTCTGCTGTTCGTCCCCAATTAACCGAAAAAGAGGTTTTAGCTAATAGTCGTGTTTTCAAAGAGCAGGCGGAAAAAGTTTTGTCATTTGACTCTCCTAATCCTGCTCGAATAGTTTACAATAGCCAATGGCTTTCTGAATTAACCTTAAAAGATTTGATTAAGCTGACTTCCCATTTTACGGTTCAACAGATGATGGCGAGAGACATGTTTCAAAAAAGAGTAGCTAGTAAGAAACCGATATTTATTCACGAGTTTCTTTATCCAATCTTCCAGGCCTATGACAGCGTCGCTCTCGAAGCGGATATGGAGGTGGGAGGCAATGATCAGACCTTCAATATGCTTTGTGGCCGATCTTTAGTAAAAGACTTACAACACCGGGAAAAGATTGTTTTGACGGGACAGCTTTTAATAAACGCTGACGGATCTAAAATGAGTAAAACTGCTTCGAATGCCGTTTTTCTCAGCGACGCTCCGTTAGAAATGTTCGGTAAAATTATGTCTTACCCTGACTCACTAATCGAACCAGCTTTTACTCTTTGTACGCAGGTTTCTTATGTCGAGGTAAAAAAAATAGGTAAAAATCTGAAGAAGCAAGAAATTAATCCTCGCGATGCTAAAATTCGTCTGGCCCAAGAAATCGTTGGCATTATCTGGGGGAAGGGAAAAGCCGTCCAAGCGGCTCAAGAATTCCAGCGCATCTTTCAGCAAAAATCATTGCCGTCTGAGATAGTAGAAGTTAAGCTGTCGAAACGGCGTATTTTGCTCGTTGATTTATTAATAAAAACCCATCTTGCCTCCTCCCATTCGGAAGCTCGAAGGTTAATTGCCCAAGGGGGCATTAAGATTAATCAGCAAGTTCAAAGAGAATGGAATCAAGAAGTGGCCATACCCAAAGGTACGATTGTCCAGCGCGGAAAAAGGAAATTCGTGCGAATTCAATAAAGAGTTATTAAGTTCTAGAAAGGGATTTTTTTTGAAAAAATGCAAAGATGCTATTGGCGGCAATAGTGCCTTCGCTAGCAGCGGTAATGATCTGGCGAACATTATCCGAGCTATCAGTAATATCTCCCGCGGCCCAAACGTGAGGATTGCTTGTTCTCTGATCTGCCCGAACTTTAATATAACCCTGGGTATTAGTTTCTAATGCTAGCTGATTAGTTAATAATTTTTGAGGAATGGTTCCTATCTCAACAAAAATTCCCTGGAGAGGAATTCTTTTTTGTTTTTGATAAGGCTTATCTAAAACGACAGCTTCTAAATCTTTTTCTCCTTCAAGAGCAGCAATTTGTCTTTCGTAAATCACTTCGATACGAGGATGATGAGTGACTTGGTTTATCCAGATTCTTTCTCCATGTAACTGAGGCCCTCGACATATTTGATAAACTTTTTTAGCTATTTTGGCTAAGTAAAGAGAAGCCGTTGTCGCGCTATCTCCACTGCCAATAACAGCAACGATTTGATTTTTGTAAAACTGAGCGTCACAAGTAGCGCAATAAGAAAGCCCCTGCCCTAGGAATTTTTTTTCTTCAGGCAATTCTAACCGACGATGTTGAGTTCCCGTTGCCAGCAAAATAGTTTCTGCAGAAAAATCTTTGTCCTCACGAGTCTTTAATTGAAAATTCTGCCCAGGAGATATTTTAGTTACTTGATCAATTATTATTTGGGTCCCTAATGATTCAGCGTGTTCTCGCATCTTATTGACTATCTCGGCGCCAGAAATATTTTTTTCGGTAGGGAAATTACAGATTTGATGAGCTTCAGACATAAGTCCGCCCGAAGTAGCCCCGATAATAA
Organism: uncultured Candidatus Saccharibacteria bacterium; assembly: GCA_964437355.1. Classification (GTDB taxonomy): domain Bacteria; phylum Patescibacteriota; class Minisyncoccia; order Minisyncoccales; family UBA1441; genus CAYTGH01. Next base: position 6,751 of record CAYTGH010000001.1, read on the forward strand.
GATGATTAATACCATAACGGGAAGCGTAAATCGAAGCGGTTAGCCCGGCCGGACCGGCTCCAATAATAATCAAAGGGTATTCCTTGTTTTCCATAACAACTTTTTAAATTTTTCCTCTTAATTTTTCAGCGGTTAAGATTCTTCTAATGGCTAAAAGATAAGCCGCTGTCTTTAAGCTTATTTTTTGATGATGTTCTTTCTGGAGAGAAAGAACCCGAATCCAATTATTAATCATTTTTTCTTTTAGGAGCTTAGCTAAGTAGTCTTCCGCTAAAATATTTCCGGTTTTATTCTGGCACCATTCAAAATAGCTTACAATAACTCCACCAGAATTCACTAATACGTCTGGAACAACAGTGATGTTTTTCGAAAAAAGTTGCTTCTCGGCAGAATAGGTAACCGGCCCGTTAGCCACTTCAACAATGTAAGAAGCATTAATTTTACCCACATTTTTTTCGGTAATTTGGTTCTCAAGAGCGGCGAGGATGAGAATATCTACCGGAAGTTCAAGAATTTTTTGATTACTAATCGGTTGTCCTTTAGAATAATTAACAACAGATCCTTTTTCCTTTTTAGTTTTTCCCACCGCTACAATATCCAAACCATTTTTGTCATAGATTCCACCTTGGCTATCGCTGACGGCTACTATTTTGAAATGATTTTGATTTAACATTTGGGCCAAGTTAGCACCAGCATTGCCAAATCCCTGCATGGCAATCTTGAGGTGGCTTTTAGGCAAGCGATAAGTTTTTATTATTTCTTGGATAATAAAAAATCCTCCTTTAGCCGTGGCATCTGCCCTGAGTTTTAAACCGCCAAGAATTAAAGGCTTTCCGGTAATCATTGCTGGTTCGTGATGGCCAGTTTTCTTTTCATATTCGTCTAACATCCAAGCCATGGTCTGTGAATTTGTATAAACATCGGGAGCGGGAATATCTTTGTCTTGCCCCAGAACTGGGTAAAAGAAATCAATGAATTTACGGCTGATAATTTCTTGCGTCTTTAAAGAAGTTTTTTTCGGATTAAACTTGACAGCTCCTTTAGCTCCGCCATAAGGAATTTCCACTAAAGCGTTTTTGATAGTCATCCAAAAAGATAAAGAAGTTACTTCATCTTGATTTGCTTGCGGATGAAAACGGATGCCTCCTTTGCCCGGGCCGAGAGCATCATTAAAAAGAACGCGCCAAGCGGGATAAGCTTTCCCTTGAACCCTTAAAATCGTTTTTTTGACCCTCTGAGGATGAGAAAGCAATTGGACCTCTTTGGAGGACAATCGGTCAATTTTTTGGACCTCTTTAAGATAATAACGAATATTATTAAAGGTGTTGTTCATGGTAAGTTTAGTTTTTCGATGTTTGAATATTTTTTAGAATTTCTTCTAATTCTTGCTGAAGAGCTTCTTTGGGCCTTAAGCCGATAAATTCTCGGATTATCTCCCCCTTGTAGAATAGTTTCATATTGGGAATACTGCGAATTTGATACTGGCCAGCTAAGTTAAGATTTTCTGGAATTTCGGTATTTAATTTAGCAATTCTTATTTTATCTTGCATTTCATCGGCGATGCTTTCTAAGGCCGGCGCCATTAAAAGACAAGGCTGGCACCAAGGAGCCCAAAAATCCACGAGAACAGGAAGATCTGATTGTAAGACCTCCTTGTCAAAATTTTGGCTATTGACTTCAATAGATTGAGACATGGTAGTTTATTTTTTAAGTATTTCTCGAAGAAGGAATTCCCACTCTTTTTTCTTTTTAACATTAAAAGAATAAAAACAGGCCTTGAAATGGTCCTGCAAATATAATTCAGTAATTTTTTTAATGGCCGCTTGAGCCGCTGATAATTGCTCAATGACTTGACGGCAATTGGCTTCTTTTTCGATAAGCCGGCTGATTCCGTCTATTTGTCCCTTAATGATGTTGAAACGTTGGGGAAGACTTCTTGGCATCTAAATCACTATATACCCCCCGAGGGTATATTGTCAAGTTTTATTGAAAAGGTTATTTTTATTTATCTTCCCTGAGAATTATCCAACCATTGATTCTTGATAAGAAAACAGAGAGAGGTTCCTAAAGCATCAGCGGCGTGATCGGGTTCTGGTTTATGATCAAGTTTTAATATTTTCTGAACAGCTTCTTGAACTTCTTGCTTTTCTGCTCGTCCGTAGCCAGTGAGAATTAGTTTTATTTCTACTGGTGAAAATTCATAAACGGGGAGTTGCGCTTTTTCGGCTACGAGCAGAATAACGCCTTTTGTTTGACTAACGCTCATAACAGATTTCTGATTTTTAAAAAAGTAAAGGCTTTCAACGGTTAAAATATCGGGCTGATAAAGACGCACTATTTTCGATAGACTTTTTTCGACTATCCTTAAGCGGAAAGCGTCTTCTCGGTCCGAAGGAGTGATGATTGTTCCGTAATTTAAAAGGACTATTTTCTTTGAAGCGTCTTCAACTTTCACTAATCCATAACCGATAGCGGCGGCTCCGGGATCAATGCCAAGAATGGTAACCATTAGCTTGCGTTAGTGTAAACCTCTTGAATATCTTCTTCTTCGATAGATTGCAAAAAGTTGTCTAATTTTTTTTGATCTCCCGGTTTCAAGGTAATAGTTTCCTTGGGGACCCAGCCGATAGAAGAAGAATCGATGGTGTATCCTTGTTTTTCTAAAGATTCAACTACTTGTTGTAAATCCTGGGGCTTGGTGTAAATCACGAGGTGATCATCCTGTTTTTGAATATCTTCAGCGCCAGCCTCAATCAACTCTAATTCTAAATCATCGCTCAAATTGTATGATTCTGGTAAATGAATTAGTCCTTTTTGTTCAAAAAGCCATTTTACTGAACCAGCTTCGGCTAATTTCCCGCTAGTCTGATTGAGAATTTTGTGGAGATGTTCTCTGACCCGATTCTTGTTATCGGTAATAGCCTCAATAATTAAAGCTGTTTTTCCGGGGCCGAAGGCTTCATAAACAACTTCTTCTAAATTCCCTTCTTGGCGACTGACGGCTCTTTGAATGGCCCTCTCAACGCTTTTGGCGGGCATATTAACCGCCTTCGCTTTATCCAGAGCCGCCTGAAGAGCGGGATTGCCGGCCGGCGTCGGACCTTGTTTTTGGACAGCAACCGTGATGAACCGAGAAATTTTTGAAAAAACCTGGCTCTTTTTCAAATCTTCGGTTTGCTTTTGATGTTTAATTGATGACCAATGAGAATGTCCGCTCATAATTACTATTAAGAGAATTTATTAAGACTCATAATTACTATTAAGAGAATTTATTAAGACTCCTAATTACTATTAGAAGATCTACTGATCTTCCTAATTACTATTAAAAGGATTTACTAAGACTTATAATTTTCTTTTTAAAAACAAAATAATAGCGATACTCAATATGCCAAAACCTAGGCCCAGCCCCAAAACCAACCATTTCTGAAGAGGTTTGGGCGTTTGATTACCTAAAATTAGATTACTCGGTTCGGGTGAAAATGTCAACTGCTCAAGGAAAAAATCTTCTTGGTTGGAATTGCTATCAAGATAACAGTTTTGGAATCGTTTTCTCTTTAGGAGTTGATTAGCTTCTGGATTTTGCGCAAAAGGATTTCCTTCACTTAAGGGGTTGTTTCCGGTTCCCCAAGCCACGGCGTCTATAATAGTGCCCTGGGAATTTAATAAAGCAATGCTGTTATTGAGAGAGAGAGTCGCTTGGCTTTGATATTGAGCTTGAATAAGTTTTGCAAACTCGTCTTTTGAATTAGCCCAAGTTAAATATTCCCCCGGTTCAATTTGGCTTTCAGAAGGAAAAACCCTTAGAGAATATTCTTTTCCTTCCCGGCTTCTTTTTCTTAGGCGGAAATTTTGAATATCAACAGTCTCGGCCGTTGGATTATAAATTTTTATGTAGTCTTGGGAAGACTGCGATCCGGCTATCTGAATTTCAACGATTAACAGATGATTGTTTTTTGTTTGAGCGGAAGAAAGCAAAAGAGGAAAAACAAAGAAGAACAAAACAAGCCAAAGAAAAATTTGTTTTTTCATTACTTTAAGTCACTCGATGAACTTCATCAAGAGTGGTTTGGTGATCGAGCACCTTAACGATACCGTCGAGGTACATAGGAAGCATCCCCCTTTCAACAGCTGCTTTCTTTAATTCGGGGATAGAAGGAGATTGAATAATTAAATTTTCCATTTCATCATCTACTCGGAAAGCTTCAAAGATGCCGATTCGATCTTGATAACCCGTAAAATTGCAGAGAGAACATCCTTTAGGATTAGCGTGCAATATTTTTGTTTTATTATTAAAAGGAGAAATGTGGACAGAAGAGGGAATTTTCTCATAAGCTTCTTCTATCTCTTTGTATTCCTCTAAGGTAGGACTGGAAAGCTGAGAGCAGTGGGGACAAACGCGCCGAACCAATCGCTGAGCGATAGCTATATTAAGGGCGGGAGCGATATCGGTGCCACCGACTCCCAAAGCTTCTAAACGGGCAATGGTTCCCGCGGCATCATTAGTATGGAGAGTGGAAAAAACTAAATGCCCCGTCATGGCTGCTTGGATAGCAATCCTTGATGTTTCTCCGTCTCGAATTTCTCCAACTAAAATAACATCGGGATCTTGGCGAACAATCGCTGACAAACCAGACGCAAAATCATAACCATGTTTAGAATCAATTTGAGTTTGAGAAATTCCCTCTAATCGATACTCAATAGGATCTTCAATAGTAATAATTTTTGAACCGGGATTCTTGATTTTATTTAAGAAAGCATAGAGAGTCGTCGTTTTTCCCGAGCCAGTGGGTCCGGTTAGAAGAATCATTCCATTGGGGCGTTCTAGCTCTTGATTGACGACTTTCAGAAGTCCGGGGCGCATTCCCAGCTTGCTAACATCTTTTAAGGAACGAGGGTCTAAAATCCTCATCACAATTGTCTCGCCGTATTCTGAAGGCAGGATGGAAGTTCTTATTTCAATTTCTCTTTTTTCAAATCGGATGGTAAAACGTCCATCTTGAGAGCGTTGGGTAATATTTAATTTTAATCCGGATGATAATTTAATTCGACCAAGTATCGATTTGTACACCTGAGCCGGAAGAAAAGAAACAATTTCTAAAACACCGTCAATTCTGATTCTTAAACGAGTGCGTTCTTCATCTTCCGGTTCGAGATGAATATCTGAAGCCCGGAGAATAATAGCGCCGCCGAGGACAACATCAACCAGGCGGGTTGTCTGTCCTAGAAAATTTGCCTCTAGCGCTTTTTGGAAGTCTCGAATATGTTTAACCTTGGGCAAGATTTTCTCGGCGACAGAGGGGTCGATGGTGACTTGGCTCGTTATTGCTTTCATACTGATTCCTCACTTAATAATTGCCATATTCGGGTTTTGACCGAAGATAAATTGGTTCCCGTTATTCTAAAGAGTCCGACGTTGCCTCTTTTTGTTCCGTTGAGCTTCTCAAGAATGTCGCTCCATTTCTTTTGATTCTTAAGAGAAATAATTCCCTGGACTGTCTGGCGGTCTGGGGCCCAAAGGACAAGCAGATTGTCAAAATGGAAAAGTCCGGATTTCAATTCTTTGATAAGCAGGGAAAGGTAGGGAGGAGAAACATAATGGAATTCATGGATATCTAAAAGAACGAAAGCCAATTCAGGTTTTAACGATACTTGAATTTTTTCTATGATTTTTTGGAGAAAATCAATTTGATTTTGGGAAGTTAGAAGCGGAAAAGGAAGGGTAAAATCTAAAGCGCCTTTACCGATTAAATAATGCATTTGTGACAACGAGGATTTGCTTTGTTTCTCTGAAGGGAGGAGCTTGATGCCTTGTAGAAGATAAGCCGCGACGTGAGAATCAATCCAATCCTCATTAATTTGTCGAAGGATTTCCGTCAGCCACTCACAAAGAGAAGAGGATGACGGCTGGACTAAATTAATCTGACCAAATTGTTGATTTGAGGGATGATGGTCAATATTAACCAAAGGCTGGGAATTAAAATTATTTTGAAAAACAGGGGAAACAATATCTTTTGTTTTTTGAGCATTAAGGGTAATCAGTAAATCGGGTTGAGGTTGAGGAGATAAAATAAAATCAAAATTTTTTTGATCGAGTAAATGTTCTTCGGCGTCTAGATAAATAATGATTTGTCGGTTTTTTTCTTCGTAGCGTAATTGCTTGATTTGAGTGGAAGATGGGGGTCGGATAATAATTTTGGGCTGAAAGGTAGAAAAGCTTTTAACGGCAAAAGGTTGAACCGACCAGGGGAGAGTGCCGAGAATAAGATTTGCTTTTTGTCCAGAATTTTCTAAACTATAGAAAAGAGCTAAACTAGCCAAAAGGCTATCTTCTTTTTCTTTGAGAAAAGGGAAAATAAAAATATTCTCTTTTTCGTTTAACAAAGATTGAAGAGATGCAATTTGTTTTTCTTCCATAACTCTTAAGGTAATTTAAGCTGATTTTAGCGTGTTAGTCAAATTTATAACTCATTCTTCTTCAGAAACTAAAAAAGCCGGAGAGAAATTAGCTCGACTTTTATTACAAAAACGACTTTCGCTTTCTAAAGCCCTCGTTATCACTTTAGAAGGAAATTTAGGCGGAGGCAAAACTACTTTTTTACAGGGACTAGCTAAAGTTTTTCAAATTGAAAAAATTCTTAGTCCGACTTTTATTATCTATCGAGAATATCGCTTAAAGGGGTTGCCCTTCCGAAAATTTTATCATTTTGATTTTTATCGCCTTCAAGAAGCATCTCAAGTTCAACAATTAGGTTGGCCGGAAAAGCTAGCTGATCCCCAGAATATTATTGCTGTCGAGTGGGGAGATAAATTCCCTGCTCTAATTCCTAAAAAAAGAATCCAAGTGAAATTTAAATTAACTCAATTAAAAGAAAGAGAGATTACCATTCAAACTCCCTCCTCTTTCTCTGAAAATGATCAATGATCAATGATTAATGTTCCGTTAAATCTAGGCAATGACAAGAAATGCCTGATTATCGATGCGAATGCTCTTATGCATCGGGCCTATTATGCTTTGCCGAGATTAAAGGACAAACAGGGAAAATTAGTGAATGCCATTTATGGCTTCTTGGCTTGTCTTTTGAAAATTCTTAGGGATCAAAATCCTCAGTATGTTGTTGCTGTTTTTGATTCCCCGGGTAAAACTTTTCGTCATCTGGAATATCCCTTATATAAAGCAACACGCACGAAAACACCAGATGAATTCTATGCTCAATTTCCTGAAACCAAAGAGATTCTAAAATTCCTTGGTATTCCCGTTTTAGAAAAGATAGGCTATGAAGCTGACGATCTTATCGGAGCCATGGCTCACAAAGTTAAAGACCCAAAAACAAAAGTCCTTATTCTAACGGGAGATTTTGATCTTCTTCAACTAGTGAATACTCAAGTGAATGTCCTTTTGCTGAGAAAAGGAGTTAGTCAAACGGCTTTGTATAATACGAATAAAACAAGAGAAAAACTAGGAGGGCTGGCCCCTAAGAAAATCTTAGATTTTAAGGGATTAGCCGGCGATTCCTCGGATAATATTCCTGGCGTTCCGGGGGTTGGTCCTAAAACAACCCTGACTCTCTTGCAAAAATTTGGGAGCTTGGAAGAAATTTATACTCAAATGGACAAAAAGACAGAAGAAATTAAACCATCGCTTAAGATCAAGCTTCAAAAGTTTAGAGACCAGGCTTTTTTAAGCAAGAAATTGGCGACTTTAAAAACAGATATGAAGCTAAATTTGTCCGTGGCAAAATGTTCTCGGGCGGGCTATAATAAGACAAAGGTTGTGGAAATTCTTGAGGGCTTAGGTTTTAATACTCTTATTGCTCGATTACCTTAATGAAATTTTTAAATAGTTTTTCTCAACAAAACAAAGATTTCCGAGAGTTCCTTCGGAGAAAACAACTTTCTTATTCTACTTTTCTTTTGATTTTATTGGGAAGTTGGTTGGCTTGTTATGGGACATCTGTCTATTTTGGCATTCTTAATTTTGGATCTTGGCAAAGCGTAGGACGCTATCTTTTATTGTGGCTAGCCTGGATTGCTATTAGTTTCTGGCTAGGGTCAAAGCCTCGATACCAGAAAATTATCTGGTACAGTAATCATTTATTTTTCGCTTTTATAATTTTCTTTATGATGCTTAGCCAGCCAGAAAGCTGGTTCTTGATTTTTTTTGAGTACAATCTTCTGCTTTTTTTGATTTTAATTTGGGCCAGTGCTTGTTTTTTTTCAATTGTCGATATTTTATTTCCTCTAGTGCTAGTGCTGGTTGGTTCTTCTGTTTTTTTGGGTCAGAATTATTCATTGTTCTTTGACTCCTCGTCTGCCGTTCTTAGTTTACTTTTGTCTTTTATTTTTGCGGTTACGATTATTACGACATCGGTTTGGAACACCTGGAGAGAAACGGAATCTTTAGGGAACGTTTATCGAGAGAAACAGAATTTAGAAGAAACAGCTAAGGTTTTGAGAATTCGTATTCGGGCTAAAACCAAAGAGTTGCGACAGCAAACGGAAGATTTAAGGCAAGACAGCGCTTTAAAAACTCAGGCCCTTCGAGAAAGAGTTCAGACCTTAGAGAGATTGCGCCAGGTAACTGTTGGACGAGAGCTGAAGATGATAGATTTTAAAAAAGAGATTAATCAACTTCAGCAAGAAATTGAAAAACTAAAGGATGGAAGAAGAAAATAAAACAAGACTCGAGAAGCAGATTCTTCTCAAGAACATTGCTCTTCAAGTCCGGATGAGGAAACTTATTCTTCCCTTATTAGCTATTGTTCTGTTGTTTTTTAATGTTTTTTCTCCGCCAGTGGCTTCCACTGTTCTTGGCAGTATTTTAGTTCTCTTTTCTTTTAGCCTGTTTTTCTTCGCGGCCCTCTATGTAAAAAAGACGCCCTCTTTAAGCCTATCAGCCATCCGTCAAATTTTAGTGAACATTATCTTTTTAGAATTATTGGCGGCTTGGGCTGGTTTCTATTTTTTTAGCTTTGTAGTTAACAGCTGGCTTATTCCTATTGCTTTTCCAGCTTCATTGTTGAGTATTTTTTATCTTGTTTTGATTTCTCCTCTTTTGGAAGACCTATATCGAACTTTTTTCTACCTAATCAGTTGGTTAGGATTAACTTTTCTTATTCTTCTCAATCATTCTTCGTTTGTAGAATCGGTGAGTGCTCGTAAGTTTAATACAGATATTATTAGTTCTTCGAGTCTTGTTTCCATTGTCTTAGCCGGAATAGCTATTTTTGGAGTAAGAATTATTATTAGTTCTACTCAAGATCAATCTCATTGGCAAAGCGGTGGGTTAAGAAAAGTTAATCAAAAACTTCAGAATAAACTAGAAGAGAAAGATGAATCGATATTTCAACTTAGAAGAGAATTGCGAGAAACCAGAGAAATTCTTCAGATTAGAACTCTGGCCAGAGGCAAAGAATTGAAGAACCTGACTAAGAATTTTCAGAAAATGCTCAGTAAGCAAAAAGACAACCTGCAAGCGGAAGACGAAAGACGAAACAAGATTCAAGAAGCCCAGGAAACAACAAAAGCCCTTCTCAACGTTCTTGAGGATAACGAAAAAGACAGAGAGAAACTAATGCAAGAAGAGGAATTAACAACAACGATTATTAATAATTTTGTGGACGGGCTCATTATTTTTGATCCTCAAGGAATTATTCAAGAAGTTAATAAGCAGGCCCAGCACGTTTTTCATATTCAAGAAAATGACGTTCAGAAACAACCATTGGCTATTCTTCAAAAATATTCTCTGATTGCCCCCGCGGTGAAAATCATGATTCACGATAATCATGTTCAATTAGTGAAAGAAAAAGAATTTTCTCCACAACCCGCCATGACGATGACGGTCAGTATCATTGCTTTGCAAGGCAAAGAGCGCCGCCTGGGTTATCTCGCTGTTTTCCATGATGTATCCCGGGAAAAAAATATTCAAAAGATGAAAACGGATTTTGTTTCTATTGCGGCTCATCAATTAAGAACGCCACTTTCAGCCATCAAATGGAGTATTAAAATGATTTTAGACGGAGAGGCCGGAAAAATCTCAGCTAAACAAAAAGATTGGCTTAATAAAACCTATCAAAGCAACGAACGTATGATTGCCCTGGTTAATGATCTTTTAAACGTGAGCCGCATTGAAGAAGGAAAGTTTCTTTATGATGTCCAAGAAATAGATTTAAGAAGTGTTATTCAGAATGTTCTTCATAATGACGAAGAAATTATTAAAAGAAAAAAGATGACGGTTTCTTTTCAAGGGGAAAACAAGGAAATCCCCAAGGTGAAAGTTGATGTTGAGAAAATTCAGTTAGCAATTCAGAATTTAGTGACTAACGCCATTGATTATACTCCGGCTGGGGGAAAAGTCGTTATTACTCTTGATCAGAAGGGTAGGGATGTTTTGGTAAAAGTGAAAGATACCGGCATTGGTATTTCAAAAGAGGATCAAAAGAAGCTCTTCCATAGATTTTTTCGGGCTCGTAATGCAATTCAAGTACGAGCTAACGGGACCGGGTTGGGTCTATTTATCACCAAAAATATTGTCCAAGCCCATCGTGGAAAAATCTGGTTTGAATCTGAATTAGGGAAAGGAACTACTTTTTATCTGACTATCCCTAGCTCCCAGAGTTGATTAGGTTGAGAGAAATGATACAATTAATTTTGGACTATTATTTTTTTAGGGGAAAGTGTTTATTTTTTAGAAAAAATTTGCTATAATGGTAAAAAGGATTCTTGTCTTAACAGAAGAAAAGTTAGTTTCTAATCTTTTGAAAAAAAGATTATCCGATGAAGACTATCAGGTTGTTATTAGTGATGATCCTGAAAAAGCATTAGTGATCATTATCCGGGAGAAGATTAATTTGATTGTTCTTGATTTGGATCTTTCTGACTTAACCGCTTTTAGTTTTTTAGTCAAAAAGAAAAGTGATTCAGATCTTAAAAAAATTCCTGTTTTAGTTATTTCTAATGCTGGACAAATTGGAGAATTAAGCCAAGCGCAGGAATTAGGAGCAACAGATTGGGTTCTCAAAACGGAGTTTGACCCTGGAGAAATTGCCCAAAAAGTAAAGAATATTTTTAAATCAATTAAAGCAACTAGTTAATTTTTAAAATCATGGCAAGCCTAAATTCTTTTCAAGATTCTTCAAAAACAGTTCTTTCTTCAGTGAAGAAAGTCCTCATTATCGAAGACGATATTTTTCTAAGCGAGCTTATGGCTAAGAAATTGGAAGATTCGGGATTTAATGTCATTAAAGCTATCGATGGGCAGGAAGGTTTAGAAAAAGCAGTTTCAACTAAGCCCGATTTGATTCTTCTAGATTTGATTTTGCCAGGTTTGGACGGTTTTGAGGTTTTGAAACGGATTAAAGACAACGCCCAAATAAGTTCTATTCCGGTTATTATTCTCTCTAATCTTGGACAGAGAGAGGATATCGAAAGGGGTTTTGACTTGGGGGCGCAAGATTACTTAGTCAAAGCGCAGTTTACTCCGGATGAAATCGTAGAGAGAGTTAAGAAACCGTTGGAGGCTCATGCCTGAACTACCCGAAGTAGAAACAATGAAGAGAGAATTGCAGAAAAAGGTCCAAGGGAGGGCCTTTCTTGATGTTTGGACCGATACGCCAAAATTAGTTTACCATCCTTCTTCTTTTCTGGCATTTAAGAGAGAAATCAAGAATCTAAGAATTCAGAAAGTGGAAAGAAAAGGCAAGGTTCTTGTCCTTTACTTAACTCAGGAGAAAGTTCTTTTAGTTCATCCTAAATTAACCGGGCATTTTATTTTGGGCCACTGGGTTTATAAACGTCAGAAATGGGAGCCAAATTTGCCAGATCAATATATCCATTTAATGTTCTGGCTAGACAATCAAGAAATGTTAGCTTGGTCAGACCTAAGAAAATTTTCTCGAATAGAAATTCAACCCCTTCAAGAAATTGAAAAGACTCCTTTATTAAAAAATATCGGACCGGATCCACTCTCCGTTGAATTTTCATTTCTAAAATTGCAGCAACTTCTCGGAAAGACTCAAAGACCGATTAAGGTTGTCTTAATGGATCAATCTCTCATAGGAGGCATCGGCAATATTTACGCAAATGAAATTTTATGGGCGGCTAAGATTTATCCGGGTCGGAAATCCTTTTTGCTTACTCGAGAAGAGGGAAAGAAAATTTATCAGGCGATGCGAAAGATATTAAAAGAAGCGGTGGAATTAGAAGGAACCAGTGTTAGTGATTTCAGAGGATTGGATAATCAGCCCGGCCGGTACCTTTCTCGTCTTAAGGTTTATCGCCGAATAGGAAAGCCTTGCCCGTGTTGTGGTCACCCAATTGAAAAAAGAGAAATGAGAGGTCGTTCCGTCTATTATTGTCCCCTTTGTCAACCAAAAAGCGATAATGAAAATGTTTTCTCAAACTTCTGATCTAAACGGAAAACGTTTAAATAAAACTATGATTTATTTTCTCTATGGTCCAGACCGGTATCGATTATTAACGAAAGTAAGAGAAATAACTCATCGCTACCAGGCTATTCATAGCGGGGTGACGAATCCTGTTGAAATTGAAGGAGAGGGTATTTCTTTTGCCCGCCTGAAGGATATTTATCAACAGCCTTCAATGTTTGTTAAGCACCGATTGGTGATTATAAGAAATATTTTCCAAACACCGGCTATTTTTCAAACAAAGCTTCAAAAAGAAATGGCTAATTTAAGCCAGTCTTCAACTATTTTTCTATTTTATCAAGTTGGGCCAATTAAAAATCACAAACGCCTCTTAGAATCTTTAAAAAAATATGCGCGGGTTCAAGAATTTTCTTCTTTGCCGCCGAGAGGAATTCTAATTTGGCTGACTCAAGAAGCCAATCGTTATTCCTTGGTTCTTCAGCCGGAAGCTTGTTCTTGTTTAGCAAATCTTATTCATAGCGATCTTTGGAAGGGACATCTGGCTTTGGAAAAGATTGCGGCTTACCTGGGGGGAGAAAAAAAAGAAGTCGATGTAGAAACAGTGGAAAAATTAATAGAGACAACCAACGCTATTAATGTTTTCGCAATGGTTAACGCTCTGCAGAACAATCAATTATCTAAAGCTTTGTCAGCCGTGAATTCCTATCTTGACCAAGGGGGAGCGGTGGAGCTTATTATTGGACAGCTTAATTCCTTTTTGATACATCTCCTGACGATTCGCATTCTCCTAGACGAGGGGAAAAATCAAACTCAAATAAAGCAAGAGGTTACTTTTAATCCCTGGGCCGTTAGCCACCTAATAGGCCCGGCTCAGAGATTTTCACAAGAAGACATCAATGCTAAAATCCAATATCTTTTTAAAACAGATATTGGACTCAAAACGGGACGAATAGAACGTCGCGAAGCGATTAATGATTTTCTTTTACGCTTTGAAGATTTAACCAAGCGCTAAGGCGAGATTTTTTCCGGCTAGCGGTATTTTTTTTCAGAATGTTGACTTTAGCTGCTTTGTCTATGGCTTTATAATATTGACCAAGTAAAGCTTTTGCATCTTCAAATTTTTTGTTTTCGGCTAAGCGCGTAATTTCTTTACGAACTTCCTTCATCTTTTTTTTGTAATGAAGATTTTGCTTTTGGCGCTTAAGACTTTGGAGCATCGATTTTTTGGCAGATTTAGTAATAGGCATAGTTTCTAAATTTGAATACTTTATTCTAAACTAAAATTCCATGAGAGTCAAAGAACAACTTAAAAAAATTATTTCCCCTACATTTCTTCAGGCTTATCATTTTGTTCTAGCCTGGTTGGGCGCGATTATTTATCGCTTTCCCTCTAGGAAAATGATTATTATTGGCGTTACCGGGACGAGCGGAAAATCCACGGTGGTAGAAATGATTTATCATATTCTTGATTCTGCTGGTTTGAAAACAGCGGCTCTTTCTTCCATTGGTTTCCATCTAGGAGGCAAGTTCTGGTTTAATAATCTTAAAATGACAATGCCCGGCCGGTTTCGTCTCCAAAAGTTTCTTTTTCGATCCTGGAAGAATCAATGTCAATATGTAGTTATTGAAGTGACCTCCGAAGGTATTCTTCAGCATCGCCACCGAGGCATTGATTTTAATGTTTTGGTTTTTACGAATCTTTCTCCGGAACATATTGAGCGTCATGGCGGATTTGAGAATTACAAAAAGACCAAGGGGAAATTATTCCAAGGATTAAGCAAAGCCAGCTTGATTAAGAACAGGCGGTGCTTAGATAAAACCATGATTATTAATTTAGATGATTCAGCGGCTTCTTATTTTTTGTCTTTTCCAGCGGATAAAAAAATAGGTTATGGGTTGCGGTCCTACCCAGATAAGGCAGGGACCATTGAAGCGGAAGATATTGTTTTAACCGATCAGGGATCAAGCTTCAGGGCGAGAGGAACAAGATTCTCTCTTAATTTACCCGGAAAATTTAATATCAGCAATGCTTTGGCTGCCATAGCGGTGGGTGACACTCAGGATATTCATTTTTCAGTGATGGCTCAAGCCTTAGCTCAAATCAAAAACCTGCCCGGCCGATTAGAATTAGTTATTGCTCAACCTTTCCGCGTTTTTGTTGATTATGCTCATACTCCGGTTGCTTTAAAAAAAGTTTATCAAACACTCCAAAGGCCGGAAGGAAAGATGATCTGCCTTTTAGGGTCCTGTGGCGGTGGCCGAGATAAATGGAAACGTCCGGTTTTAGGGAAGATAGCTTCTCAATTTTGTCAGTGGGTGGTTCTGACCAATGAAGACCCTTATGACGAAGATCCTTGGCAAATTATCAACCAAGTCAAAGAAGGGATTGATAAAAATTTCCCCCGAGATCGTCTTTTGACTTTTCTGGACCGGAGACAAGCTATAGAAAAAGTTTTAAGAATAGCCCAGCCCGGAGACACGGTTGTCATTACGGGAAAAGGGTCAGAATCACTAATGTGCTTGGCTCGGGGGCAAAAAATTCCATGGAGCGATAAGAAAATAGTTCAGGGAATAATGGAGAAGCTTAAAAATTTTTAATCATATAGGTCCCCTTGAGGCGATAGCCGAGGTGGCGATAGTATTCTCGCACGCCGATACCACTAATAACGGCTAAACCGTGAAGAGAGGGAAATTCTTGGCGGACAATTTTTTCCGCCTCAGCCATTAATTTCTTTCCCAGTCCTCGATGCTGAGCTGATGTTGATTTTCTGATTTTTAGTGGGAGCTGTAATCCATAAGTGCGCAATTGCCTGATTAAAGCCTCTTTTTCAAGAACAGGAAAAAGAACGGGAGTCTGGTGATAAAAAGAAGAGGGAATGCGCAGGCGAAGAAGAGCGTAGAGGTGTTCTCGACGGCTGTCTTCAAAAGTCAAGAAAATTTCTTTTCCTTGAGAAGATTGATAATCAAGGCGAAAAAGTTTGAGCTTAATTTGCGAGGAATAGGATTGTTTGATTTCTCGACAGCGAATGCACTGGCAAGGATGTCCTTCTTCTTTTAATTCTTGCATAATAATTTCTCTGAGATTGGAAATTTTGGCGGGACCAGCGACAATGCGGTTGGAGGGAATATCGCGGATAATTCTTTCTATACGGCAATAAATAGGAACATTTCTCTTAGCCTCCTTGAGTAAATCGATCATTACTCGAGTGCTGTACGGATGGTATTTTTTAGCTAGCCAAAGTTGGTAGAGAGGGGCTTCTTTGACAATAGCGGTTGGATAAATTTTTAAAAAGTCAGGGCGGAAACGCTCGTCAGCAAATAGTTGCTGAAATATTTTTCTATCTTTCTCAGACGTAGAACCATAAAGGTTGGGCATAAGATGATAGCCGATTTTAAAGCCAGCGTCTTTTAAGAGTTGGGTGGCTTTAACGGTTGCTTCGACATCATGACCACGGTGATTTAATCGCAGGATTTGATTATCTAAACTTTGAACGCCTATTTCAACTTTGGTAATCCCAAGTTTTCTTAATTGTTTTAATTCTTCGGGGTTAATAAAATCTGGTCTGGTTTCAACATTAATACCAATAATCCGATGATGAGCAGTCTCATTAAGTTTTTGAGCATCTTTTAGGGAAGAACTTTTTTGACCATTAGCGGCTTCGAAACATTCTTTGACAAATTTTTCTTGGTAATTCTTAGGCAAAGCGCTCCAGGTTCCTCCGAGAATAATGAGCTCAATCTTATCAGTTGGGTGTCCAGTAGCGGTCAAAGAATGAAGGCGATTTAAGAATTGGGCTTTAGCGGAATAACGGGAACGAATAGCCCTCATTACCGCTGGCTCATTGTCTAAATAGCTGACGGGTAAATTGTCTTGGCGAGGACAAAACAAACACTGTCCCGGACAAGGGAAGGGGTGCGTTAAAACGGCAATGACGGCGACGCCTGACCAAGACCTCACTCGATGAATTTTGAGATTTTCCTCAAGTCGGAGATCTGGCTGAATTCTTTTCTCATCTACGAGTTTGTGATAAACTTGGAGTAAGATAGAATTCTTCAAAAGAGGACAATGATAAAGGCGAGTCGCCTTTCTCTTGAGTATTTCAAAATCAGCGGGGGTTTCTACTGGATATTGCCGGAGATAATTAATAATTTCTAACCAAGGATAAGTATTCATAAAATGAAAGATAATTTTGCTCAATATCTTCTAAAAAAGAATAAAGAGAATTACGACTTGATTGCTGAAGATTTCTCGAGCACGCGCTCTTCTCTTTGGCCCGAGTTGCAACAATTCAGTTCTTGGGTGGAAGAAGGAGACCGGATTCTTGATATTGGTTGTGGCAACGGCCGGCTTCTCAATCTCTTTTCTGACAAAGACGTTTCCTATATTGGACTAGATAGTTCTTCTCGTTTGGTAAAGTTGGCTCAGCAAGATCATCCGGGGCGTGAATTTATTGTAGGAGATTTTTTAGAGGTGACTTTTCCAAGCGATACTTTTGATAAAGCTTTTGCGATTGCTTTTCTCCATCATATTCCTTCTGAGGTTATGCGTCTTAATATTCTAGCGGAAGCGAGAAGAATTTTAAAGCCGGAAGGTATCCTTTTTTTAACGGTTTGGACTCCCGCTAAAGCAGTTCTCTCTCCGTTATTTCAAAAATCTAAAATTCTAAAATCAAGAGATATCATTCGCCCTTGGGGGAAACAAACAGATCTTTACTGTCATTTTTTTAAGCCTAAAGAAATTATTCATCTGACGCAGAAAGCAGGTTTAAGCATTGTTCAGCACGGGGAATTGGGAGAAAAAGCGGTTCAAAAGAATTTTTATCTCTTGGCCCAGAAAATCTAGGCCCTTATGGCTCAAATGGATAGAGCGCAACCCTCCGGAGGTTGAGGTGAAGGTTCGAGTCCTTCTAGGGGCACTACTAGAAAGAGTAAACATCTATTGAAAACATTAATATAGAGAATAAAAAACATCTGCTCTTTTAAACTCAAAGCCAAGGAGGTGAGAATTATGATTTCTCGTTTAAGCAGGTTTTCTCGAGCTAAGACATCCTTCGTAGCATTATCGGTCTTAACTCTTTTTACAGGACTCATCGGCCTTATAGGAGGGCAATGGATTATCGCCGGCGTTTTATTATTTGTTGCCTTAACTAGCTTTCTTCTGGCAAAAATTGCCTCAAAAGCTACTTTTCCTAAGGGTTGAAAACCCCAATCAATGAGCTCTCCGTAAGAGGTCAATTTACGGAGAGCTTTCCCTTTGACCTCTGAGTGAAATTTGATAAAATAAAGAAAGTTTAAATCTAGCTATGTCTAATCAAAAAGAAGAAATTTTAGTCGGGAAAATCACTCACTTCTTTCAAAAGATTATGGTGGCTGTCCTTAAGCTTTCTAAAAGCTTAGAAATGGGAGACGAGATTAGAATCCAAGGCGGAGAGGTTGACTTCACTCAGAAGGTGAAATCTATGGAGATGGATCATCAGAAAGTGAAGAAAGCAAAGGCAGGTCAGTCTGTTGGTATGAAAGTAGAGGCAAAAGTTCATCCCGGCTATAAGGTTTTCAAAATTTAATTACTTTTTAATTATGACAGGGGTCTGCTTAGGTGAAGTAAATCTTCAAGTGGTTTTCCAATTATTGCTCGCTGTCGCTTTGGGAGGATTAATTGGTATTGAAAGAAAACAGCAAGGAAGAATGGCTGGCTTGAGGACTTTTGCTTTGGTCTCGTTGGCTTGTGCCCTTTTTACTATTCTCTCTTTGGGGCTCATGGATCTTTCCTATTCTCAACCCGTAAGTTTTGATCCGATCAGGATTGTTCAATCTATTGCTATTGGATTTGGATTTTTGGGAGGAGGAATTATTATCTACCGGCGTTTTCAATTAGAAGGATTTACAACAGCGGTTGCTTTGTGGATTACCGCCGCTATTGGTATTAGCGTGGGTTTAAAATTTTATTTTTTAGCGGCACTTGTTACCCTTATCGTTATAATAGTTTTGTCGGGTTTCCGACATATTGAAAAAAGAATTTGGGAATAGATGAACAAAAAGATTATTTCAGCAACTGCTAGTTTAATAGGAGCGGTTATTGGAGCCGGTCTTTTTGTTCTTCCGCATTTTCTAAAAGAGGGAGGATGGTTAACGTTTTTAATTTGTCTCATTATTTTTGGCGGAGGAATGATACTTTGCCATTTATTGCTAGCGGAAATTATTCTTCGCACGAAAAAAAGAAAATATTTTACCGGTTATGTCGGGAAATATTTAGGAGAAAGAGCAAGGCGGCTTTCTTTTCTTTACCTCTTTCCTGGATTAGTTGGTGCTTTGCTTGTCTATATGTTAATGGTCGGGCAATTCTTGTTTCTTTTTGGTCAGCCATGGTTAAAAATTCCTCCTTTTTACGGCAGTCTGGCTCTTCTGGTCTTTGCTTCCCTTCTTGTTTTCCGAAAAGAGAAAATGTTGCTTAAAACGCAATCAGCATCATCTTTTTTTCTTGCTGTTATTTTATTAGCGACTATTGGTTATGCTGCTTTTAAAATTAACCCGGATTCACTAATCGCTTTTGGCAAATCTTTTCCTCTTGGCTTGCCGGGAATCATTTTCTTTAGCTTGACGGGGTGGAACGCACTCCCAATGATGGCTAGGATTCTCACTACTCCAGAAAATAAAAAAAAGATGGGAGCCATTATTCTTTTTTCTTTGGGAGGAGTCGCTTTGCTTTATTTTTTATTTAGTCTGGCCTTGACTAGTCTGGGGGTTGATATTATTAATTGGAGCCAAATTGATTATCTTTCTGTCTCCAGTTTTTATTTAGTCAAAGTTTTGGCCCTTATTGGTCTCATAGCCGGAGCGGCTTCTTTTTTCAGCTTAGGGAATTATTTGAAAAACAGTTTAGTGGTTGATTATCATTTCCCTAATCGGTTAGCCATAGGAGCGACTATTCTTTCTCCATTGCTTCTTTATCTTTTATTGGGATCAGGGCATTTATTAAGTTTAATGGGTATCGTTGGTGCTTTTTTAGGATCGCTTCAAGGAGGAATTATTCTTTTAATTTTTTTGAAAGCCAGAAAGAGAGGAAATCGTCCTCCGGAATATTGCTTAAGAAACCCCCGGCTGGCGGCTGGCTATATGGTATTTACTTTAATAGCAGTGACAGTCCTCCAAATTATTTCTCTGCTTAGGGGGTAGTTTGTCAAGTTGACGATTGTTTCAAGAAGAATTAGCATTATATTTAAGACACATGAAAACAGAACACATATATCTTACTCTTCCGGGGTTGAAGAAAACTCAAAAGTTTTATCAGCAACTTTGCGATCGCCGCGACAATCAAAATAAAAAAAAGCGATCGGGAATTTCCTCTTTTCTAGAAAACGAAGCGGATGATTCTGATTTGGACGTGGTGACGGAGAAGGAAATATTGAGAGGACAAATTGCAGAATACGAGTTTATTCTTCAACATTATCGATTAATTGCTTCGCCTCGCGGAGATAAAAAGGATAAAGTAGGATTAGGAGCAACCATCCTGGTTGAAATGAATCAGCATGTTCGAAGATTACATATTGTTGATTCTCCTGAAGCTGATCCCGATCAAGGGAAGATTAGCTATCTTTCTCCGGTAGCGAAAGCTTTGATGGGGCGGATAGTTGGGGAGGAGGTCAGAGTCAAAGTTATTCCTCCGGAAATTATGAAAATCAAGAAGAT
>CAYTGH010000002.1:0-7223 GCA_964437355.1 uncultured Candidatus Saccharibacteria bacterium
GGGTCCATTGTAAAACGAAGTCTTGACCAATCACAGGAGATTCCTAATTTTTTAAATTGATTGATAATAACTTTCTCATTTTTTTCTTTCCAATTCCAAATTCTTTGAACGAGTTTTTCCCGGCCAATATCAAAACGGCTAAGCCCTTCTTTGTTAATTTGTTTTTCGACTACATTTTGAGTAGCAATGCCGGCGTGATCGAGACCGGGTACCCAAAGAGTTTTGTATCCCTCCATTCTTTTTTTGCGCATTAAAACATCTTGGATGCTGACATTGAGGGCGTGACCAATGTGTAAAGCGCCGGTAATATTAGGAGGAGGGAGAACGATAGTGTAAGATTGTTTGTTTGAATCGAGCAGGTGATCAGGGTTAAATAATCCTGATTTTTCCCACTGGCGATAAATTTTTTCTTCGGTTGTTTGAAAAGGATACCTTTTTTCCATAGGTCTAAGCTAATGAAAGATTAGCGTCAGCTTGGAGAAGGGGGATTTGTTCAGTAGTGAGTGCTGTTTTTTGATGGCAATAGCCAGTCAGGGCGATCATCGCCGCATTGTCCATCGCTAACCCTAGAGATGGTCTGAAGAAGAGCAAATTATTTTCTTGAGATTGCTTCTTCAAGCGTTCTCTTAGTTGTTGATTGGCACTGACGCCTCCGCCCAGGACAATAGCTTTAGCCTGATAGGTTCGAGTCGCTTTTAGGGTTTTTTTAATTAAAACATCGTTAATTGCTCTCTGAATTTCATCAGCCATTTTCAATGGATAAAAAACAGATTTTTTGATTGATTGAGGAAGTTTCTGGTCAAGGTAAAAAACTGCTGTTTTCAATCCTGAAAAACTGAAATCAAAATTTTTAGCAAACAACATCGGTCGAGGCAGTTTTATCTCTAAAATCTCTCGAGGAATATCTTTGATTTGATCCTTGATTACAGTTTGCCATTTTTTGGCGGCTTGAGCAATAGGCGGACCTCCGGGGTAACTTAAACCCAAGACCCGGGCTGTCTTGTCAAAGCATTCTCCAGCGGCGTCATCCCGAGTTTCTCCTAAGAGTTGATAGTGGTTAAAACCCTTGACGAGAATAAGCTGAGTATGTCCTCCAGAAACAATGAGAGCGATTAAAGGGTAAACGGGTTTTGCTATGGAATGATTATTTGGCAACCAGCAACTCAGAAGGTGGGCTTCTAAATGGTTGACGGGAACGAGAGGGATATTCCAGCTTAAGCTTAATGCTTGAGAGAAATTTACTCCTGTCCAAAGAGCGGGGACTAACCCCGGTCCTTGGGTAACGGTTATTAAATCTATCTTCGGCGGAAGATAGGATTGAACAAATTTTAAAAATTCTTGCTGCCATTCCGGATTTTTATTAAAGACCACGGCTAACTTTTTCCTCTTGGCTGAAGCCAAGGCAAATTTTCCCGAATGAAGCTGGTCAATTTTGAGTAAGGTTTCTTTGAATAAGGGAATTAGA
Source organism: uncultured Candidatus Saccharibacteria bacterium (assembly GCA_964437355.1). Classification (GTDB taxonomy): domain Bacteria; phylum Patescibacteriota; class Minisyncoccia; order Minisyncoccales; family UBA1441; genus CAYTGH01. The sequence continues at coordinate 1,466 of CAYTGH010000002.1, forward strand.
TTTTTCTGATGCTCTCGTTTGGCTAGATTAGGAACGACTCCTCCCCAAGGCCGATGAATTTCTATTTGCGAAGAAACAGAATTAACCTCGATTTTTATGGTTGGAGGAAAACAAGGACCTTCGATAGTTAAGATCGCAAGACCGGTGTCGTCACAAGAAGTTTCAATGCCCAAAATTTTCATAATTTACTAATTTTGAAACTTACTAGTTTCCTAAACTTGATTTGTTCTTGAAAATTTGTAGAATAAAAGAAATGGCCCCATCGTCTAACGGTTAGGACATTGGATTTTCAATCCAACAATAGGGGTTCGACTCCCCTTGGGGCTACTTAAGATTCAGGAGAAACTTCTTTAGGTTTCTCCTGTGTTTGGTTTTGTTTCAAAGTGTCAAAAACTTCGGGAAGAATCGATTCTATTTCTTCCCGGTCCCGAAAACCGTAATAAGGCTGATCGCCTACGATGATAATCGGCGGTGCTTGTTTTAAAGAATAAAGGGATTTTAGAGTTTGCAAAGCGGATAGTTCTAGATTTGCATCAAAGGAATAAACCCTTAAGAAAGGATATTTACTTCGAAGATATGTTAAAACATAACCTTGCTGGTCACAGGAAGGACAGTCTTCTTGATTGGAATAGAAGTAAAGAATAGGAATCAATTGAGCTTGACATTGTTCCTGTGCTTTTTTTGTTAATTGCCATTGTTTGATTTCTAAAAGAGAATATTGCTTTTTAAGACGGATAACTTCGGGATCATTGCGACCTAAAGCCCCTTCCATATAGCCTAAACGTTGACCGATAGCGTACAGCTCGGAAGTGAGAGACGAATCGTCAATATGTTCGCAAACATTAGCGCTTAAGAGAGAGAATTGAACTTCGGCGGAAAGAACATCCAATTGTAAGTCCTGGCGAAGATTATTAACTTGAGATAATTTGAAACGGTCAATATCATGGCTTAACCAAAAGCCTAGTGAAAAGATAAACCCTGTCAAGAGCAAGACAAGCAGGTATTTTCCGACACGTATTTTCTTTTTTGGATTTTCATTTGTCATATGACTTCTTTTTCTTTAACCCAGTTTGGATGACGATTGAGAAGAACTTGAGTGGTTGCTCCCAGCCACCAAGACAGATACAACGGTCCATAAAATAAAGCGGCTAAGATAATCCCCTTGCTGAAATCAATGGAAAAAACGCTTTTGCTAAGCTTTTGCCCCATAAAAATAGCGATGACGGTAAAGACCGCGCTTAGGAGGCCTAGGAATATTAAAAGGTGGCTGTTTAGAAAAAACCAATCAAAATGGAAATGCAATTGACTAATATCAAAACCGATGGCTTGCCAAGATATAAAAGCGTTGGAAACCTTGGTAACGATTTGAGCCAAAATCAAACCACTGACGCTCAGCAGTGAAAAAAGACCGAGATAGGTTACCGGTAGAATAAAGAGACCGAGGTTTCCGTGTTGAAAGCTTAAGAGGCGCCGATAATCCCAACCATTACGAAGCAACCCCTGATACCATCTTACTCTTTGTTTATATAAAGGCTTAAAAGAAGCGGGAGCGACGGTGTACACATGAGCATCGACTGCATTTTCAATTTGAAAATTATGGCTTTGAAGACGAAAACCAATTTCCAAATCCTCTGTCTGATGAGCTTTCCGATAGTAGCCAATTTTTTCAAAAACCGAGCGCCGAAAAAGGGTTAGTGGACCCGGAGTTACTTTAATGCTTCCCATAAAAGATAAAGTTTTCCGAAGAAAGATTCCGAAAGTATATTCAATATTTTGCAAATACTGAAAGACTGTTTTGGGCTGGTAAATTTTTAAAGAACTGGTCACCGCTTGAACATTGGTTTCAGAAAAAAAAGGAAGCATCGTTTTTAAAGATTGTGAGCCCACAAAAGAATCAGCATCGAGAGTCCCGACAAATTCTGTTTTAATTCGAGCTAAGCCATAATTGAGAGCCGTATATTTTCCTCCGTTTTCTTTGTGATAAACCTTGACGATTCCCCCTTTTTCAAATTGCTTAGCAACCTTGAAAGTTTTGTCTTTACTGCCATCGTCAATAACTAGAATGTCTAACTTCTTATGGGGATAATCTAAAGCCAGCAATGATTCTATAGTTTGAGCAATGCTTTTCTCCTCATTATAACAGGGGACAATAATAGAAACCGAGGGGAAATTCTTCTGTAATTTGGGTCGATAAAGATGATGTCTGTTTTCGAGGATAGTTAAGAGGAAAAAAATAGTCGTGTAAAGACCCATAAAAACAGCGCTGTAGATAAGAAGATTGCCAAAAGCCATAAAAAGTTTTATAGAATATTTGATTTATCTTATCACAGACCATAGTGGATTAAAAGCTTTTATTCTCGGAGACTAGGATACCGCCCGGCTTCTATTTTCCAAATACTGTTAAAATCCCAATTAGAGAAATTAGATGAATTTTTCATTTGATCTGTCGTTAATCCCGTCCCCCGGCCACTTGAAGCTTGCCCGGAACTGTTCATATCCCAGTAGCAATTCTGGACTGATGTGTTGTAGAGGCTTTGGATAAATCCAGATTTATTAGCACCGCTGACATAGCCGGTAGCGTAGCTATTAATAATGGATGACTGAGGGTGACCAAAGGCGGCAAATCCTCCTCCAATACTTCCGATGATGGAGACTTTAGCTTGAGCATAGGAATTTTCAATATTTCCATTATTATCTCCGACTAAACCGCCGACTTTATCTCCACTTACTTCGCCCTGACTCCAGCATTGCTTTACGGAAATCCCTGATCTCACCCGACCGATTAAACCGCCGACGGTTTGATGTCCGCTGGTTTTGCCGGTGGCATAACTATGGCTGATAACTGTCTGAACATTAGTATCTCCGATAAGCCCCCCGATGATATTAGCTTGAGAAGCGTCTATTTCCATTGATGACCAGGAACGATTAACCTCTGTGCTGGAGGCACTGCCTATCAGTCCGCCAACAAAAGTTTCTTTTGAATCGTTGCGAGAACTCGCTAAATAGCCAGTGGCGTAGCAATCGCTAATAGCAATAGGAAGAGAGCTGTTAGAGCCACGAGCCCAGCCGACGAAGCCTCCCACGTATTGATAGCCTCGAATATCCGCATTTCTTAAGCCAAGATGGGTAATCTGCGCTCCGGCTTTAGCTTGACCGACGAGCCCGACATAGTAACCGTCAGCTCCCTTGATAGTGCGGTTAATATGAAAATTGTCAATTGTATAATCGTGGCCATCGAGGGAGCCGGTAAAGGCAATAGCATTGTCTCCTAAAGGATCAAATCCTAATCCATCATTCCAATCTATAGTTGCCGAACAGTCGATAGAATGCGCCAATTGATAGGCGGCATTCAAATTCAGATTGATGTCTTGGAGATCTTGACAATTAATAATAATGTAAGGGTCTTCTGGCGTTCCGCTAGCGGCCATGGCTCGCCGAGAAGGGCTATTGGAAATAGGAGAAGAAACATCCCATTCATCTTGGGATTTGATGGCGAAGTAATAAATCTGAGAAGGATCTAGTCCGGAAATAATGAAACTTTCTGCCTGCTTCGGCTCTTGCGGTTCAAGATTTTGAGAAACAATCTCCGCCGCTTCCCATTTATCCTCTGTGATTAATTCCGCACCGTACTTGATAATATAGCGAGAAGCAGATTCGCTTTCCGGTTCGCCGGGAGTAGTCCAAGAGAGAAGAATTTCTCCGTTGTTTTTGGTTGGATAAAGGGCGAGATTGAGGATTGCTTGAGGAGGATGTTCATCTAGGGTAATAGAAGCAGAATACTGGGGACTTAAAGAATTATTTTGGTCTTTCAACCAAAGAAAAACAGTTTTTGCTCCGTCGCCCGTTGAAAGAGTAAATTGCTCTGGTTTTTCGGTTAGCCAATGAGAATTATCAATGGCGGGTTGTTCATTTTGGCTTTCTGACAAAAGCCAGGCCGCTGCCGCTTGATCACCAGTAATAGAAACAGAGATTATTGATTGGGTGGTGACATTTAAAGAGCCAGTTTGATCGTCGGCTATACTAAAATTAACAGCCGTCAGTACCGGTCCCGCCTGGTAGGTTTGGTTTTGGCTTTTGGGAGTGGGAATACCTAGTTCAAAATCTTCTTGATTATTGTTGGTGTCTTGATAAGTCTGATTTTCAGGATTCCATTTTCGACCGAGGCTTAATCCGGATCCGGGATTTTCTGGATAAGGTTGCCCCTCAAAATCAATTATTTCTTGGCCAAAGCCAACTTTATCCGCTAATTGACCTAAAGGATTGTATAAAAGAACGGTATTATTGTCGGCGATGGAATTGCTTTGGCTGGAGTAGTAGATATCGGGAGCAACGATTCCCTGATAGCCGTGGCTGTCATCGGAAACAGGGGGGACGACGAGGAAATAGCCCTGGGAAGGAATGATTTCCTCAGAATTATGAGAACTAACTAAATTCATTTCTGTCCCGCTAGCTGTTTTCTTCTTCAGACTCCATTGAAAAAGATTAACTTCTCGCTGATTGGGATTAAAGAGTTCCACAAATTCATCTTGGCTGTTTTCTCCAGCGGTTTGAATTTCGCTAATGACAATTTGAGGAATTTCCAGAACGGTAATCATAACTTGGTCTTCGTCTATATATCCGGCGGCGTCAGCGACTTGGAGAATAATAAGATGCTCTCCGGGAGCCAGGCTTCCGCTTTCTAAAGTTAGGGTAGGTTCGGTTTTGACGACATTCCAGAGGCCATCGTCATTGGTGTCCCATTTATAGGAAACAATACCCACGTTATCTCCCGATTGACTGGCGTCTAGAACAATAGGCTGGCTAAATTCAATAGTCTGATCGGGCCCGGCTTTAGCCAGGGGAGGATAATTATCTAGGGGTTCGGGGGAATTTTCTGAAGTAGAAGCTGAATTAGTGTTAGAAGAAGAGGAAGAAGCGGTAGAGGAAGAGGAGGACGACGAAGGAGGATTATATCCTTGACTGTTTTTGCTCTTGGGAGTTCCTTCGATTGGATAACTGGTTTGCCATTCTAGATTGGTTTTTCTCTCCATCGTTCTTCGGGAAGAATTACTTCCGGCGGGCCAATTCGGATTTGCTTCAATCAAATCCTGGAGTTGGCATTGAGTATTGAAAAAGTAAAGAGTTTCTTCCGAATTTTTGATTCCGCCTTGATAAATTTTATCCGCTTTCTTATAGGGAAGAGTCCCATCATCAGTCCTTTCTAGGAGAAAAAGACGATTCGGCAATAATTGGTCTTCTGGTCCAAAATGAATTACCAGATTTTGATTTTTATTAAAAATTTGCCAGCCGTCTAAATTAACCGGCTGGGAAGAAACACTTTTCAGTTCTAGCCACTCATTGTTGGAAGATTCTTGAGTGCCCATCCAAGCTATTTCGTTAAAAATAACTTGATTCCAACTTGGCTGGTGAAGATTATCTGTTGGGCAAAGCAGGAGCTGGCTGTCTAAAGCTAGCGAGGTCTTAACAGGGTTTTCTTCTTTTTGGTCTTCGGTTGAAACAGAAAGGGAAACAGCTTTTTGGGCTTGGATTTTAGCAATTTCTGCTTGAGATTGAGCGATTTGATTAATTTGTTCAAGGGTTTCAGTGTTGTTTTTATCTTGTTGACCTAGAGCCGTAGCTAAATCCTTTAATCCTTCAGCCAAGGCCAAGAAGCTGTTGTCTTCAGGCACATTTTCCCCAATATTATCTTTGGTTGATTGCTGGTCGATAATTTCCTTAAGAGACTGAACGGTTTGTTTCAAATCATCCATTTCTGGAG
>CAYTGH010000002.1:7323-10047 GCA_964437355.1 uncultured Candidatus Saccharibacteria bacterium
TCGATAATTTCCTTAAGAGACTGAACGGTTTGTTTCAAATCATCCATTTCTGGAGCGGACGAATTTTGAGGGGTAATCACGATTTCTTGGGGCTGGGGAGCCGGCGATAAAAGATTGTTCCATTGTTTCTTGAGCCAGCTGAAGGGATGAAGCAAGACGGAATAGCTTTGGTTAAAAGAAAATTGAGGGACAAAACCAGGGAAGTTAACCGAAAGAGCCGGATCGTTTATCCAGCTACCGGTGGCCGAATCCATTTGGACTTGGCCTTCTATCTCAATAATGAAAGGGTTAAGCAGTGAGTTCCTCTGTTGTCGCCAGGCTTCAAAAGGCCAGGGAATGGATGCACGAGAATCAGCGGGAATGAGGAAGTCCGATGAATAAAAAGCGGCAATGATTTTGGCTTGATTGCCAATTTGAGGGTGCACCAGAATAATGTACTGCAAATGTCACTCCTGTTTTTCTCCTTGATAAGAAATATATTGAAAATTAATGTCTCCTCCGCTGGCTTTTATGTTGTTCTGCGTCAGCCAATTCATGGCAATTTGATTAGCTTCTGCTACGGTGACTTTTTCCAGAGTATCAAGTAGAGCGTAAACGGTGCCAGAAGTACTAAGAAGACGATAACCAAGTTTTACTGTTTCTAAAAGAATTTTTTTCGATATTTGTCCGGGGATCTCTCGAAAATAGAATTGGACGATCTTGTGACCAACCGCTTTTGTTGTTATGGCGATTGCTCCTTCCTTAAAAATGTCAGTGTCTGGATCACTGAAAGAAACAACAAGATGTTGCTTAAGAGAAGCGCGAACAGTGTTGAGTATTCCTGCCGTTTTTATTTTAGACAAAGCTTGATAGGTAGCGGCCGAGGACGAAAGAGGATAGAAAATCGGTTCCGTTAAAAAGATAAATAGCAAAATGGCAAAAAGATAACGAGAGAGTTTCATTAGTCTTTAGAGATTTTCATTGTTTTAAAAATAGCATCTAGGCCTTGTTGGCAATCTTCTAGATTAGCCGTATGGAACTGACCTTCTATTTCTATAATCTGGCCTTTGTCTAGGGGTAAATCGATAGTTATCAGCTGTATTTGGTTAGCGAAGGTGATTTCTTCCAGGGCCTGATAATTGTCTTGAGTGGCAAGGATTCGATGCTCTATCTGATAAGAAGGAAGAGTAGCTGGCAAAGAAGAGGGTGAATTATTTGATTTTGTTAATTCTTGAATTTCTTCCTTTAGAAATTGGTTATATTCTCCCGATTGGATGGTCTTTAAATTTAACCAGCACCCCGATTGGATTAATTTATCAGAAGTAAAGGTGGTTTCCGGATGGTAAATATCGATGGCCCACCCTTGGTCCTCTATTTTTGTCACTTCCGCTTGCCAATCAGGCAGAAGCTGACAAGAAAAAGGAATTTTAGCATTTTGGATAGTCAAGCCTTCTTTATCAGCTTGCAAGATAAAATCTTTATCTTGACTCCAGGAGGTAGAATCCGAGAAATCATAAAGCTGGTCAGGTTTTTCCTGGTGTAATTGTCGGAAAATGGCTAATCCTCCTATTATTAAGAGGAGGACAACCAAGGGGATAATAACACTGATAATTTGTTTTTTATTCATAAAAAGCCTCGGAAGCATATTCTACTAGGGTTATTTAATTTGTCAAGTAGAGAAGAATCTATTTACAAATTTTACCTTCTGTGTTATCATTCTTTTTTGAGGTAGAAAATGTTCGTTTGATAAGATCAAATAAGATCAAAAAGGAGGAACGATGACTATCAGAAAGTTGGGGCAAGTGCGTTTGTGGCAACAAAACAAAGGAGTAGTGGAACCCTGGAATCTTTTTCAGGCAAATAGAAATCCCGAAACGCGTTGGAGAGCCATTGCTAAACTCTTAGGGGGAGAAAGCGAAATGGCTCATCGTCTTCTGAAGAGTCCGCGCTCGGCTGGAACAACGGGATTACCCATCAAAGTTTTGGAGTTCATCCGTTTCGGCGACGTAATGTCCGCTCACGACTCATTGCGTTATAATCCGAATCTTCCTTTTCTGGATTCTCTAGATCCTCAGGAGCAACAAAAGGAAGAAAGAAAATACAAAAAAATGGTGGCTACTTTCCGAATGGTGATTCCAGGCTTTGTGTGCGAAGAGCTCAAGTCCGCTGATTCGGGAGTAAGCTTGTATGCTATTCCCCATCAAGAGAAAAAACCACTTTTTTGGGACCCAGAGAGAGGGTTGACTATTCACCTCATTTGCCAAGGAGAAAGCAACCATCAATGGATCATTTTTGAAAAACTGAGGCGTTTGGGAGTTCCCCAAAGAGAAGCAGAAACCGTTCTCGGAACTAACGTTTTTCGAGAAGTTTGGCTTCAAGGCAATTATGAATCCCTTCATAACTTGCTGGGAATAAGGCATTTTTTACACCAACAAACGTCTGAATTAGTTGCGGAGATGTATCACCTTGTTCAAATCCGCCAGCCATCTTTCACTCGGGTGAAAGATCCGGCTTTGTTCGTTCATTATTGATAAGAAATTAGAGAAGCCAGGTGCTTTAGGCCAGGCTTCTTTTTTTATGAAAAAATAAATTTTCTAAATATTCTTTATCTTTTCCGGCGATTTGCTGTGGATAAGTCAATCGAGGTCTAACCTCAATTGATTCAAATCGAGGTCTAACCTCAATCCATAATAGAGTGGTTTATTCTAAATAGGCTTCGTGCTGGAGATTGTTTAATTTTTGAAG
>CAYTGH010000002.1:10147-17951 GCA_964437355.1 uncultured Candidatus Saccharibacteria bacterium
ATAGAGTGGTTTATTCTAAATAGGCTTCGTGCTGGAGATTGTTTAATTTTTGAAGCAGAAGGGGGAATTGCTCTAAATGAGGGTCTTCTTCTAAGAGTTCCTTGGCGGCCTGGCGAGTTTTCTCTATCAAAGGCAAATTAGTAAGATTAGCCATTGCTAAATCGGGAAGGCCCCATTGTGATATTCCGTAAACATCACCCGGCCCTCTGATTTTTAAATCTTTTTCAGCCAATTCAAAACCATCTTGGCAATTCACTAAAGCTTTTAGGCGGCGATGGGCAGTCGCACTGGCTGATTCGGTTAAAAGAAAGCAGTAGGACTGATATTGAGCCCGGCCGACTCTTCCTCGTAGCTGATGAAGTTGGGCGAGGCCGAATCTTTCAGCGCCCTCAATCATCATAACGGTCGCCTGGGCGATATCAATTCCGACTTCGACGACGGAAGTGGAAACTAAAATATTGATTCGCTTGGCTTGAAAAGATTTAATGGTTTTTTCCTTTTCTCCTGGCTTTAGTCTTCCGTGAAGAAGCCCAATTTTAAATTCTGGGAAAATATCTTGAGAAAGTTTCTTGTATTCTGCCTTGGCGGTTTTGACTGCTTCGTCTTCAGACTCAATGCGGGGACAAACCACGAAAGCTTGGTGTCCCGCTTTAATTTCCTTTCTTATAAATTGGTAAGCAGCCGATCTTCCTCCGGGATCAACAATTTGAGTTTTAACGGGCAGGCGATTGGCGGGAATCTCCGTTAATAAGGAAAGGTCTAAGTCTCCATAGAGAGTCAGGGCCAGTGTTCGGGGGATAGGAGTGGCTGTTGTTGAAAGAAAATGAGGAACGGTATTTTGACCGGAGATTTTTCTTAATTTTGCCCTTTGGCGAACGCCAAAACGGTGCTGTTCGTCAATAATAACCAAGGCGAGGTCTTTAAATTGGACCCGGTCTTGGATAAGGGAGTGTGTCCCTATTAAAAAATCAATTTTTCCCTCTCGAAGCTTTTTCAATAATTCTTCAGGGGAAAGACTCCGACTGTTAAGACGGCTGGTTTCGTTAGTGATTAATCCTATTTTAAGCCGAAAACCTTTAAAAAATTTCGTGAAAGTTTGAAAATGCTGATGAGCTAGGATAGAAGTGGGGGCCATAAGAGTGGCTTGATGTTTTCCTTTGATAGTATTTAAAATAGCCATAGCGGCCACGACTGTTTTTCCCGAGGCGACATCTCCTTCTAATAAGCGTGACATTGGCTGAGACTTGGTTAAATCTTTCAAAATTTGCCACGAGGTTTTCTTTTGAGAAGGCGTTAGTTTAAAATCCAAAGATTGAACAAACTTTTTAACTAAAGAAACATCAATGGGAATAGCAGAAGCCGGTTGAGCGGCGTTTTTCATTTTTTGCTGGAGAGCTTGAAGCTGAAGGAGAAAAAGCTCTTCAAAGGCAAATCTTGCTCGGGCTTTTTCCGCTTTCGCCAGAGATTGCGGGAAATGAATGGCATCAATTGCGGGAGATAAATTTAAAAGCTTGTATTTCTTTCTTATTTCAGGCGGGAGGGAGTCTTTTAATTTTTTTCTGAAGGGCAAAAGGGGGGTGATAATATAACGGAGCCAGCGGGAAGTTAGTCCTTTTGTCTCGGGATAAATAGGGACTAGCCGAGCCAGATGAATCGGGGACAATCCTTTTCTAATTTTTTCCTGAACTGGACTGCTGAGATAAATTCCCTTCTTTCCTCGTTTAACTCGACCGGCGAGATAAACTTCCTGATTAAGCAATTCATCAGCCAAGTAGGGCTGATTAAACCAAACCACTTTTAAGGATCCGGTTTTATCTTGGAATAAGGCCTCGGTCAAGGTTAAGTGGCGGCGGAAAATTGGCTGGTTGCTTATTTCTAGGATTTTTCCTTTCAAGCAAACTTTTTCCTTTTCCCGGACTTGATTAACTTGAGTAATTTGAGAAAGATCTTCGTAGCGCCGGGGGAAATAGAAAAGGAGGTCCTGGATAGTTTCCAGGCCAAGTTTCTTTAATGTTTTGACATAAGCGGGACCAATATGCGGAACAGCTTCAAGGGGTGTTTCTAATTCCATAAAATAGAAATTCTTCTGATTCTTTCATTTTATCAGAAGATATAGATTATTAAAAGAATTATCGCTTGTGTCTAATAATTCTTCCTGAATAATAAAAATGAATAGGCGTAATGACCGAGAAAAGCGGAGATAATATTAAATCTGGATAATTGTTTTTCCCGAACGGAAAATCCTTTTTCTTCTATTGCCTTGATTATTTTTTTAGGATTGTTTTGTGTGACAACCAATAATAGGCCGTTTTGGCTAAGTTTTTCTTTTATGGTTTGGAGATATAAACCAGATTCTCGACAGTATTGTTTGCTGTCTAAAACATTGGACACATAAATTAAATCGTAGTAATTATTTTGAAATAATTTTAGAGTCTTATTAAAATCTCCGCTATAAATTGTTTTTTTGTCTAAAATTGGTTTTTTGTCTAAATTCTTTTGGAGTAACCGGTATTTTCCTTCTTGAGCAAGATAGGGGAGATACTTTCCTTTATTTTTGATTTGCCAAAAGCTATCTCGATACCAAAGACCGGATTTTCTCAAACATTTTAAAAAATTGTCTGTTTTGCAATTTTCTATAATATTATCAAATATTTTCCTACTTATCGGGGTGATGGTGGCTCTGATTCTGGCGTAAGTTTGCTTTTTAGGAAAAGGTTTCTGGGCGAGGAATAATTCCAATATTTCTTGATATTCTAAGTTTTTAAAAAGGGCAGATTTGAAATCAATGGAAATGTTAGCCATGGGCCTTATATCGCCTATGTTTATTTCGCTTAGTGACTGGAATTCAGGAGTGGCTAAAAGCGAAAAGACAAAATCACCACCCCCGCCAATGGAAAAAACCCTTCTTATGCCCTTTTGATTTTCCAGGATTGGGAAAAAAGAATTGATTCTTTCATTGGTGAAAAACCAAACGCGGTATAATTTCTTTTGGAGGATATCTTCCTTGTTTATTTCCTGGCTCGTTTGATTTATCTCTTTATTCATAAAATCACAATTCTATAACGGGCCTAAAGGTCAGGATAGTGCTCCAAAATTCTGGCGGATCCCATCCAAAAGAGCCAACACTTCCGCTCCCGCCGGCTAAGTGCTGTCCATTATTGAGCTGGTCTTCAAACCATTCCCAGGTTTCTGTTGTTTGCCATTGTTTATAAATCGCATTGCCAAAATAATTATATTCTGCAAAAAATGGCAGACGGATATTTTTTTGAGGATCAATCTTTAGAAAATTTAAGATGAACAGCTTTAAATTGTTTATTTCCTGGATGGTTAAGCAAAATCTTGAACCAAAGCCTTTTTCTTTTAAGATATCACCTAAATACTCTTGCTGATGTAATTGCTTGCTCCATTTTTTTAAATAATGCTTCGGATTAAATCCCATTTTTTGGAGAATCCAAACATCATGAATTTGTATCCAAAGCACTTTTTTTTGGGGTTTGTCTCGGTCATCAATCAACAGCCATCGACCTGATAAAACTTTTGCTTTTTTGTCCAGCTTTCCTTCCTGGATCTTTTTGTAAAAATTTTTACTTGGCTTATCCTGCCATAGCGGGAGATCTAAATTTTTTTCAAGCGAAATTTGAGGGACATAGTGGATATGGAACATGTTCTTGTCCCAATATTGAATAAGTTCTTCGGTAACCCAATTTGGTAAACTTGGAATGTTTTCAAATTTTGTATTAAAAAATTCTTCTAACGTTTCTCGCTCTTTCTCCACAATACTATTTCTATTAAGCATAATTTAATTGCTTAAAAGATTAGTGGTAATTTGAATTAAAATATCTTTTTCTTTCGGATTACTTACCGCAATTAAAAGAGATAAAGCCGTTAAAGCATTATCGTTAATTTTCTTTTCACCGCTTGGACGGTAAAGATAATTATTTTTATCTAAAAAATAAACAAATAGAAAGGAGCCGATGCGCTTATTTCCATCCACAAAGGGGTGGTCCTTGATTATAAAATACAAAAGATGCGCGGCTTTCTCTTCTAAACTTGCGTATAATTCTTTGCCGTCAAAAGTTTGATAAATGTTTCCCAAAATCCCCTTGGAATTTTCGTCGTTCTCTTGGCCGAACAAATCGCTCGCCTCTTTTTTAGCGGTTAGTTCTTTTTTAATTTCTTTGATGATCCGTTCTATTTCATTATATTCTAAAACAAATTTACCTTTGCTTTTTTTAGCAATAGTTAATTTTCCCTTGTCATACTGTTCCAGCAAGGTAAGAGTTTTAGAATAATTGGCAAGTAAATTCAAAATCTCTTGTTCTTGCCCAGACAATAATTTATGTTTTGATTTTTCTTGCAAAAAAGCAATAGTTTCTTGCAGTTCTTTAAGTTTATTCCGGGTTTCTAAAAGTCGCTTTTGATTGATGGCGTAACCTTCAATTAAATATCCCTTTAATATTTTGGTAGCCCAGATCCTAAATTGCGTAGCGCGCTTGGAATTGGCACGATAGCCAACAGAAACGATCATGTCCAGATTATAAAGGTTCATCTTCCGGACTTTTCCGTCAGCGGCAACCTGTGCAGTTTTTACACAGGTTGATTTTTTGCTTAGCTCGCCAGCTTTATAGATGTTCTGTATGTGCTTAACGATTACTGTTCTATCTACTCCCAAAATTTCTGCAATCAAATGCGCATTCAACCACACTGTTTCTTCTTTAAGCTTAACTTGAATTTCAGGACCAGTTGGTGTTTTGTAGATAGCTATTTCGCCTTTGTTAAAATTTTGTTTTGGCATAATTCAACAATCTCTGTGGCGTTTTACACTACTGAATTAGTCGAGAGAAAATCGGAAAGTTTGATATTGGTGCCCCCAACAGGAGTCGAACCTGTATTATTGACTCCGCAGGTCAAAGCTCTATCCATTAAGCTATGGGGGCTTTTATTGCTCAACTTAACCTTCTAAGGTTATTACTGTTTATTGTAAAAATAGGATTTTAGTTCTTCTTCAGAAATATATCTTAAGGCCTGACGATAAATTGCTTTCAGAGTTCCTCGATCTATTTCAGGATGGTTGGGAATCGTTAATGTTTGCCTTGTTCCGTTCCTTTTGATTCGTGCTAATTTAACATGGCTGCCCTTTTGAGCAGCTACTTTAAAATCAAATAATAAGAATATTTTAATCACTTTCTCTCCGGAAAGTATTTTTAATTGAGACATAAATTAAGCGTAAACCCGGGAGCTAAGTTCTAAATTAGCTAAAATAGAAGGGTGGGAATCCAAGTCAAAATCAGCTAAATTTTCTCCTTCTAATTGGAGAGCAATAGCTTCCTCAAGATTAGCCGCTAGCTTATCAAGGGTTTTCCCCTGAGTGACTACCGGCAAGTCAAGACATTCCGCTACATAATATTTGTCTCCTTTATAAATATGAACTTGAATAATCTTTTTCATATTTGTCATTTTATCATAGTTTCGAACTAAAAGCTAAACCCAATTTAAAAATTGACTGAGTCGAATCATTTAATTATCCAAAAGAAGAATCATAAGGAGAATTGGCATACTAAAACAAATCAGGGCTTGGCATAATCAAGAAGATTGATAATAGAAACGACTATGATTGATTTTTCCCATTATTAAGTTCACGAATGTAAAGTTTTCCCGCATCTTTATTGAAATTGACAAAAGGAAGCTGGTAGGATATTATTAAAGTATATGGCTAACTCAATGAAAAATTTAACCTTACCTAGACAGATTATCAAAGAAGATGGATTAGTGATTTTGCCCCTAAAGGAGTATGAAAAAATGCGGAAAAAAGTCGCGAAGTTGACAGAAAAGAAAAAAGTTTTAACGGAAGAAGCTAGGGTTTTAGAAATGATTGCGGAAGGGGAAAAGGAATACCGGGAAGGCAAATTAAAATCAATCAAATCTTTGGCTGAGCTAGATTGACTATGATTATTTATCCTAGTGATCTATTTTGATATTGGCACTCATAAGATTTACAAGCGAAGATAAGATAATTAAGGAAAAAGACATAAATGTAAATTACCACTATTTTTAAAACAGTGGTTCTTTATTTTTTAGTTGAAAGTAAAATGATTCGCTGTGGCAAGCTAATGTCCAAAACTTGTCAATTTGATTTTTTACTGCTATCTTGTAGAATAACTTTTACCTCTTCAGAGAACGTGGACAATCATGGACAAAAATTATTTCATTGAATTAACTATTAATTTATATCGAGCAACGGATGTTTTTTCTGATGAAGAGCCATTAAAATTTCTTTTGAGAAAGAAATCTAATGAGATTTTGGAAGAAATATCTCCCCATCATTTTTCTGAAAATTCTACTATTAGCTTAGAAGAATCTGAAAAGATAGAAAGGATGATTCAATCTCTTAAATCTTTATTGAAAGTAGCGGAATCTCGAGAGGAAGGTGATCAATTAACCTTTTTCTTTTTAAATGAAGAATATGGAAGAGTTGAAAAAGAATTAGAAGGTGTTCATCCTCCTAAAAAAAACTTAGAAACTTATGTGTCGCAGGATGATTCTTCTAAAAAGACCAATTTTAATAATACTCAAACGAAAGAAGGGTCGGTAACACAGAGGCAAGATAAAATTTTGAGCTTATTAAGACATCAGCCCAATCTCAATGTCAGTAAAATGGCCCAAAATTTTTCAGGTATTACACCGCGAACAATTAGAAGAGACTTGCGGATTTTATTAGAAAAAGGGCTACTCAAGAAAAGAAAGGACGGAAAGACTATTCTTTACCAGGTTAAACCTGTGGATAACTTCTGAATTAGTATGGACATTACATTGACATTGATTGACATCGTTGGACATTGGAAATGACAAGATATGTCAATATCCTAATACGATTTGATGTTATTCATTGTCCGTATTGTAAGTTAGATAACCATTTGTGATAAAAGAGTGAATAAGTTGTCTTTATCAGCGGACATAGTGTGACAAATTGACATTCAAATAAATTATGGATCCCAGAGAAAAATTTAGTCGTCTTTACCGCCATCAGGTAGAAAAAATTTATCGCTTCATCTTTTTTAAGGTTGAAAGCCGAGAAGTAGCCGAGGATTTAACCTCCGAAGTCTTTCGGAGAACTTGGATAGTTTATCAATTAAGCTTTGATCCGTCTTCGGAACAGGAAAAGATTGAAAATCCCCGGGCTTTTCTTTATCAATCAGCCCGTAATATGATTATTGACCATTATCGGCGTCAATCAAAACAATCCCATATTTCTAATGAGGATTTAGAGATAGCTGACACTAGTCAGGATACAGAAAAAGATCAGAACTTAAAAATTGATGTTGTTAGGATTCATAAGGCTTTAAGGGGATTAAAAGACGAATATCAAGATGTTCTTGTCCAATATTACCTAAATAATTTCTCCTTGCGAGAAATTGCGAAAGATTCCGGACAATCCCTTAGCGCGGTTAAGATAACTCTTCACCGGGCGCGTATTGCCCTGAAAGGGGTTTTAGAGAGCTAAAACTAGAGAATCTTTAAGCTTTGAAATATATTTTGTCTGAGATTAACATTAACTATTGACTTTGTTTTTTAAAAATCTATACTGAAGCTAATATGTCTTCTTTAACTATTACTATTAAACCCCAAACAAATCGCACTCGCAAGATTTTAATCGAAATGGACGCTGAAAAATTTGAAAAATTGGCGGCTTCTCTTGGTTTTTTTAACCCTGAATTTTTAAAAAGCTTACAGCGCGCGAAAAAAGATTTTAAAGCAGGTCGCTTTACAAAAATTAAGTCCCTTAAGGAATTAAGGGAGTAATTTT
>CAYTGH010000002.1:18051-21259 GCA_964437355.1 uncultured Candidatus Saccharibacteria bacterium
TAGAGTATATTAAAGTCAATGAAAGACAAAAATATTACAATTGAAGATTTAGCCGGGATGGTCGAGAAAGGTTTTAATGGCGTGGATAAGGGTTTTAATGGCGTGGACAAGAGATTTGATGTTGTGGACAAGAAATTTGATGGTGTGGATAAAAGATTAGATGGCGTCGATAAAAGATTAGGGGAAGTTAATGTTCGCCTTAATCGAATAGAGAAAATTTTTTAGGATTGAAGGGGATAAGAAGAAAGGTCCGGTGCGATTAACGCGCCAGACCTCATGTTTATTCTTGATTCAGTAGATAAAAGCCTCAAACCTTCTATAAGATAGTTCGCCAGAGCTTTAGTATCGACTGACATTTTACTTCTCCTTCTTGCGTGTTAAACAAAATCTTCCCTGAGCCCATTGGCTTCTTGTTCCCGAGCGGGGGAGAAATCTTCTTTTTCCCCAAGGCAGAGGAGAGCGTCTCAACTGGTGAGTTGTTCTGTTACGCCCCTTTAACCGGGGATATTCTTTTGCTAGAGAGAACATAATGAGCCTCCTTGTTTCTCGAAAGATTAAGAACTTTTTGATTATACATCAAAATAATCCCCTGTAAAGTGTAACCTTTTCCCGATTTCTGCGTCTTAGTATATAGAGGGACAAATACTATGGAAGAAACAAATTTTATCAATCAAATTAAATCATTGAAAGGGGTGAAGCCCAATCAGCATTGGGTGGAGAAGACAGAAAGGAATATTTTAGGAAAATTAGGGGAAAGAAAATCTTTCTCTTTTTCGTGGTCTCCGATTTTAGCGGGAGCGGCGGTGATGCTTGTGATTCTGGGAGGAGTAGCGGGTTATCATTACTTCCCTCGCTCTCAACAAGTAGCGGTGGCTCCAGTTAACCATCAGATTGCCAGTTTGGCTCCTTCTTTGGAAACTTTAAAAAATCAGATTAACCAAGTTTCGGAATCATTGGAAGAAATGCCGGAAACTTCTTCTTTATCTTTGACGAAGAAAGAAGTTATTCAGACGACGATTACCAAAAGCCAAGAGATAGTGGAGAGAGTTAAAGACCTAGACAAAGACAAGAGTTTGGGTTCTTTACTTGGAGACATTGAAAAGGAGCGGCAGAGATTAATGACGTGGTTTACCCGCCAGGAAGTCCAAAAATTCACCCAAGAAAAAGAAAAAGGCCTTCTTTCTCCAGCCGAGGAAAAATCCTTAGCGGAAATTCAGGCTTTGATAGAGCAAGGCCGAGACGATGAAGCTTTTAATCAGCTTTGGATCTCAGGCTTTGAAAAATAACGATAATTGAGGGTCGTTGATTCTCCTTTCCTTCTTTAAGGGAAAAAGGGGAGAGTCGGTCGATAACGGTCTAAAGAGTAAAACAAAAATTAAGTTAAAATCGATTAAATTAAATATGAATTTATCCCGAAAGATTTTAGCTGCTCTGATGAGTTTAGCTTTAATAACGATGATGGGTGGACCAGTGGGTTCTGTCCAGGCAACTGATGATCAGCCAACCGTGGCTGGGCTTCAATTACAAATTCAAAGCCTGCAAGATACCATTGATCAATTAACCACTCTCATTACTTCTCTTCAGGGGAGCACCACAACGCCAACAACGGGGGGCGCGATTACCGGAATTCCTTCTGACTTCACTTTCCAGACGAGCCTTAAATTAGGATCGGCTGGCGATGATGTTCAATACCTTCAGATAGTTTTGAATTCCGATGCGGAAACGCAGCTCGCGGCTTCAGGTGTTGGTTCTGCTGGAAATGAAACCAGTTACTTTGGTCCTTTGACGAAAGCGGCTGTTATCAAATTCCAGGAAAAATACGCCGAAGATGTTTTGGCTACTTACGGCTTAACGGCCGGAACGGGTTTCGTCGGAACGACAACCCGAGCCAAATTAAATGAACTTTTGGCAGTAATGCCAGGACCAGGACCAGTTGTCCCGGCTGTCTTAAGCATTACTTCTGTTGCGCCGGAAAGCGATGCAACGGATGTTGCGATAGACACAACCATTGGTGCTATCTTCAGCGAAGGACTTAGCTTAACAACAGTGACATCTGACTCTGTTTACGTAACGGACGCAGATGCTCAAGCTGTTACCGGTTCGGTATCTTACGATAGCGACACCCAACAAGCTATTTTTGTCCCCGATGCTGATTTAGCTTACAGCACGGTTTACACCGTGACTTTAACGACAGATATTCAAGCCGCCAATGGAACGGCTTTAGTGGAAGACGCTTCTTGGAGCTTCACCACAGCAGTTCCAGAGTTCACTGGTTTAGGAATTTCCTTAAGTGTTGACACTCCTCCTGCTGGAGGAGTATTAGTAGGCGGTCTGTCAACAGCTGATTTAGCTCACTTTACTTTGACCAATAACGACGCTACAGCGGTTAGCGTTACCCAGTTTATCTTACAGAGAACTGGTGTTTCGGCTGATACCACTTTACAGAATGTTTATCTGTTTAATGGATCAACAAGAATTACCGATGCGGCGACTGTTGCAAGCGGTGTTATTACCTTTAGCGCTGCTGGTGGAATCTTTTCGATTCCCGCAAATTCTAGCGTAACGATTTCTGTAGAAGCTGATATTATAGCTGGTACGGCTGGAGAAAGCATTGGTGTCCAACTTACAAACGTTGTATCTGGCGCCAGTTCTGTTATCGGTCTTCCTGTTACTGGAAACCAAATGAGTATTGCTGCAGCTACTTTAGCTTCGGTAGTACTTGGTACGGTTACCCCGAATGCTATTACGAATGTCAACGCTGGAACATTAACTTATACCCTTTGGTCTGCGCCGGTTACGGTCAGTACTAGAGTGGTTAATTTAAAGCATATTTCCCTCAAAATGATTGGTTCTATTCCTAGCGATGCCTTCGAAAACATTGGTCTCTACTTCAATGGGACCCAAGTGGCTACGGCGACAGGAATTGATGCCAACAGTTTGATTAACTTTGATATCGCTGACGGACAGGCAATGGCGACTGGAGCATCTACCTTAGAAGTTAAGGCAGACATCGTTAAAGGATCCAATCGCAATTTCAGCCTTTCTCTTCAGAATGCCGCTGATCTTGTAGCGGTTGACCACGATTATCAGGTTCATGTTACTGTGACTGGTATTCCAGCCACGACTGCAGTGGTGAGTGTTAACGCTGGAACAGTAACCGTTGGTTTAGACCCAACCTTTACTAATACCACTGTTGCGGGAGGTATTT
>CAYTGH010000003.1:0-19644 GCA_964437355.1 uncultured Candidatus Saccharibacteria bacterium
TAATTCTTATTAGTCTCTTTCTTCTTTATTGATGAGCATCAATAAGCCAATGGTAAATCTTCCAATGCGATAATTGAGCTTTTCGTTTCAGCCTCTCGTCGGGATTAACAATCATCGGATGACCGACTATTTTTAACAAAGGGAGGTCAGAATGACTATCCGTAAAAGCATAGCTTTTTTTCAAGTCCCAACCTTTTTCTAAAGCAAGCTTCCGAATAATAACCACTTTCTCCTGACCATATAATACTTTCCCTCGAATACGCCCGGTAAACATTCCGTCCTTTTGTTCTAATTTAGTTCCTCGCCCAAAAGAAAGATCAAGCTTTTTAACCAAAATTTGAACCAAGGGGTCAATAGAAGTAGAAACAATCCCTACCGCATAACCTTCCTGCTGATATTCTCTAATTTTTTTTAAAGCCTCCGGGAAAATTTGGCTTTCTATCTCCGCCGAGACAATAGCTTCAAGAAGTTTATTCAATTTCGAAGCCTCTTGCCCCTTTAATAAGGTATAAGCTTTACTCATCACCCAAGAAACATTGGGAGCAACCCCAAGTTTATAAAGCAGAAACCAAAATAATATAGGAATAAAAGTCAAGCCGGAGATCTGACCTTCACGCCAAAGGCGCAAGGCCATTATTTTCTGACTTTGGCCTTGAATTAAAGTTCCATCAAGATCAAAGAAAACAGCACCTTTCATTACTTAATTGTAAATCACCTACGAGCTTAATGCAACTTGATATCAAAAAGACAGGAAAAATTTCCTGCCTTTTTGCTTTAAACAATAATTATCTCTTTAGAGTCTCCTCGAGAGTGGAAGGAAAAGGTCTACCACTATTGCCTTCAAAATTGAAATCCGAATTCCCAATTTCAATTTGGTCAACCTAAAAAATAAAATTTAGATCCACGAGCAGGTTCTCCTACTCGTACCTTGTTACGACTTCGTCCTAATCATTGATCCTACCTTAGTCCCTTCTGACTGAAGGAGTTTCGGGTATTACCAACTTTTCTGACGTGACGGGCAGTGAGTACAAGACTCAGGGACATATTCATCGCTGCATAGCTGATCAGCGATTACTAGCGATTCCAGCTTCATGAGGTCGAATTGCAGACCTCAATCCGAACTAGGGAACTGTTTAAGCGATTAGCTTTCTCTTGCGAGATCGCAACGCATTGTTAAGTTCCATTGTATCATGTGTGCTGCCCAGGGCATCAGAGGGCCATACGGATTTGGCGTCATCCCCACCTTCCTCCTCGTTGTACGAGGCAGTCTCCTATGACATATAAAACATAGGACAGGGGTTGCGTTCGTTCTCCGACTTAACGGTACATCTCAAGACACGAACTGACGACAACCATGCAGCACCTGTTCTAGCATTCCCGAAGGCACACCTGGCTTTCGCCAAGTTTTGCTAGAATGTCAAGCCCTGGTAAGGTTCGTCGTTTGTTGTCGAATTAAGCCACATGATCCACCGCTTGTGTGAGTCCCCGTCTATTCCTTTGAGTTTCAACCTTGCGGTTGTACTACCCAGGCGGGATACTTAACGCGTTAGCTTCGCCACTGAAAGGGTCGACACTTCCAATAGCTAGTATCCATCGTTTACGGCGTGGACTACGAGGGTATCTAATCCTCTTCGCTCCCCACGCTTTCGTCCCTCAGCGTCAGGATCGCCCCAGCTAGCTGCCTTCGCTTTTGGTGTTCCTGATGATATCAACGGATTTCACCCCTCCACCATCAGTTCCACTAGCCTCTGACGACCTCTAGTCAAACAGTTTTTCTGGCACTCCAAAAGTTGAGCTCTTGGTCTTTAACCAGAAACTTATTTAACCGCCTACGGACCCTTTACGCCCAATAAATCCGGGTAACGCTTGGGGGCTCTGTATTACCGCTCCTGCTGGCACAGAGTTAGGACCCCCTTATTCTACTGGTACCGTCACCCGAAGGTTCTTCCCAGTAAAAAGACTTTTACACCCCGCAGGGCTTCTTCAGTCACGTGGCGTCGCTCGGTCAGGCTTTCGCCCATTGCCGAAGATTCTCGACTGCTGCCTCCCGTAGGAGTAGAGCCCGTGTCTCAGTGCTCTTGTTGGGGAACACACTCTCATGCCCCCTATCCGTCGTTGCCTTGGTGAGCCATTACCCCACCAACTAGCTGATAGACCATAGGCTAATCTTATTCCGGCCGAAGCCTTTATTCATCTGAACTATCATTCAAATGAAACTATCAAATATTAGCCCTGATTTCTCAGGGTTATCTTTGAGAATAAGGAATATTACCTATGTATTACTAACCCATTTGCCGGTATCCCCGAAGGGACCCCTTGACTTGCATGCCTTATCCACGCCACCAGCGTTCACCCTGAGCTAGGATCGAACTCTCAAAATGATAAGAGTACTCAGGGAAACTCTAAACAAATAATTATTATTTTATTGTAAAGATCTGTTGCTAATCATAATCGAAAGTTTTCTTTTTGTCAAACAGGTATTTAACCGGGGAAAACCATTACTCAAAATAAGTAGAAACTTGTTTCTCGCTTTACTCAAAGCAAGGACCTTTCGCTTTGCTCAGAACCTTGTTTTTCGCTTTACTCAAAGTAATAATGGCATTGGTCACTCCATAAATTTCTTTTCTCCGTCCTCGCCTGATTTTCCAGATAATTAAATTGTTTCATAAATTGAAAAGGCTCATAAATATAATTAAAACCATAACCCTCCTCAATCAATTTAGCATTAACCAATGTCCCGTCCTCAAGAAAAACATATCGCAGAAGACGTTGATATTTCCCTCTATCAGAAGTTGAAGGATCCCGTAGCAGATATACTCGACGATGGTTTAAAAGATTTTCAGCATACTGAGCCGCTTCCGGACCGAAACATTCGTTCTCCCCTCCTGAAACATGAGCAATTTCCGGGGTATCAACGCCGATGAATCTAACCGTTTCTATTCCTCCAGCCATCTGAACTTTGATCGTATCTCCGTCAATAACTTGCACTACCTCAGCTAATTCTGAAAAACCATTTGACCTTGGCCAAAAAAATCCCAAAAGAAAACCGAGGACAAAAACCACGGCCAAGCTTACAATTTTATTTAACTTTAATTTGCGTTGGGCCATTAATAATAATTTCGGGTTGGCCAAGATAGGTCTTGATCAATCCAATAACTTGAATTATTTTTCCTTCGTTACTTTCTAAATTAGAAAATTTATCAGCATCAGATTGGAAAATAACCGCCTGAAAAGAACAATCTTGATAGTCGGGACAAAAATTAAGAAAAATCGTTCCTTTTTGGGAAATATAAAGATGGTCTAATTTACCCTCGACGCATGCTTCTTCTCCAACATGCTGACTGGCTTCCTCTAAATTGAAACAATCAGCAACGGGGGCTTCTTCAAGAGACGCTGATTCTGGTGTAACAGAGATAACAGACAAATCAATTAATTGATTCCCTATTTCATTCAGTTGCTGGCGGCTAGAAATAATTTCTATATTGAGATAAATCAAATCAGCCAAGAGGATTAAAATGACTAATCCTCCTCCCACTATTTTCTGTTGTCGAGAAAAATTATACATAGATTATAAAACTATGCTTTCCTTCCACCGCCGAGAAAAGCCTTATTGCCTTAATTAATCCGATAAGTGAGATTGGCAGTCACCTTAATAAGATTTTCTCCGGTTTCAATCTGCGGAACAGATACAGCCGATTCAGCCCCTTTTCCTAAACCAGCAGCCATCATCCGAATAGGTTGAGGCATTTCTGTTCCAAAATTAACACTCATTACTTTTCCTAAACGCACTCCCAGTTGTTTAGCCAAAGATTCCGCTTCCTCTTGTGCTTGGCTAATAGCTTGAAGCCTCGCCTGCCTCTTAACCGCTTCGGAATTTTCAATGGTAAACACTAAGTCCCCCACCTGATTAGCCCCGGCTTGAGTAGCGGCTTCAATAATCCCTCCTATCGTCTCTAAGTCTTTGATTTTAACTTTCAGAGTTTGAGTCATCTCGTATCCCACTAGAACTCGATGTCCTGAAGGAAAAATTTTGTCTTCGTCTGTCCATTCATAACGAGGATACAAATTGAAATTAGTTGTCTGAATATCTTTTTGAGCAATGCCTAAATTCATAACAGCCTGGATAACATCATTCATATTTTGAGAATTCTCCTGTATAACTCCTTTGACCGTTGCCCCTTCGGTTTTCACCGAGAAATTGGTGAGAGCTAAGTCGGGCTTAACATACTCCTGCCCTATTCCCGAAACAGTAATCTGATTATTATCCCCTGAATGATAATCAATATTTTTAACTTGCTTAATAAAAACAATAGTCCCCAGTCCGGCGACAACAATTACTAAAACGATTAAGGAAAGCCCTAAAATTTTCTTCTCAAGTGAAATAATATTATGAATTTTCACAATTTTTAAATGATTAATTTATTGTAATTTTAGCAGTCTTAAAATAAAAAAGAAGGGGGGGCTCTTTACAAGAGTCCCCTTCTATCAATGCTCCATGTAATATCCTCCTTTAATGCTTTCCACAATCTTGCCCAGATACTCTTCTTGGTTAGTTTTTTGAGGCCTGCTTTCGGCAAAACCTCATAAATAACTAATCGCTTCCCGCACACGTCACAATAATGCGGCCGATTAACAGTTAGGGCTACTCCGTGATATCTTCTCTCACATTGTGGACATCTGGCTTCCAGCATATTACACGCCTCCTCAAAAGATAATTGAATTAAAACAAATTAAATCGTTATTGTCAAGAGTTAATCTCCGCCAAACGATTTGTTTTATCGAAAGATTATTACAAGCTCCAATAAATGATAAATCTCTATTTATTTTTTTCTTTTTTGGGAAAGTAATATTTTTGCGGTCCTATTTCTTTCGGAAAATGATCTTGCTGAACTTGGCCGTTAGGAAAATCATGAGCGTATTTATATCCCTGACCATAACCTAGTTTCTTCATTAAATTAGTCACTGCATTTCTCAAATGCAAGGGCACGCCGAAAGAACCTTTCTTGGCGTCTTCTTTGGCTTTCAAGAGAGCGGCATAAGAAGCGTCGCTTTTGGGAGCGGTCGCTAAATAAGTTGTCCCCTGGGCTAAATTAATTTGAGCTTCGGGCAAGCCAACGTATTCCACCGCTTGGGCAACCGCTGTTGCCACTTGAATAGCCCGTGGATCAGCATTACCAATATCTTCCGAGGCAAAGATAATCATCCGCCGAGCAATAAATCTTGGGTTTTCTCCCGATTCTACCATTCGAGCTAGCCAATAAAGAGCTCCATCCGGATCAGAATCTCTCAAGCTTTTAATAAAAGCCGAGATAACATTATAATGTTCCTCTCCTCCCTTGTCATAACGCAACATATGCTGTTTCAGAATAGAAGAAACTTCCTCCGGTTTTATCGTAGCCCGGTGCTTTCCTTCCAAATAATCAGCAATAAATTCTAAAGAATTAAGAGTCACTCGTGCATCGCCGTCGGCTGAACGAATTATTCTTTCTAGGACTTTTTCTGAAACAGTTAAGACCATACCGCCAATTCCTTTCTCACGGTCTTTAAGAGCTCTCAGTAAAATCTTACGGAGAGCAGAATCACTTAAGGATTTTAAAACAAAAACAGAAGAACGAGAAAGCAAAGGAGAAATAATTTCAAAAGAAGGATTTTCTGTAGTCGCTCCAATCAAAATAATGGTACCGTCTTCAACATAAGGCAGAAGAGAATCCTGTTGCGCTTTGTTAAAACGATGAATCTCGTCAAGAAAGATAATGGTTCGCTGTTGTTTAAATTTTAAACGTTCTTGAGCTGAAGCAATAGCTTTTCTAACCTCGTTAATACTAGTTGCCACCGCTGAAAATTGAACAAAAAAGGACTTAGTTTCGTGAGCAATAATTCTAGCTAAAGTAGTTTTCCCGGAGCCGGGCGGTCCCCAAAAGATAAGAGAAGATAATTTATCATCTTGAATAATCTTTCTGAGGGGGCTTTTCTCTCCTATCAATTCCTCCTGCCCAAAAAAATCTTTAAACTGTATCGGTCGCATCCTCTCCGCCAAAGGAGCGTTCTTGAGTTTTGTGTTTTGATAAGACTCCTCAAATAAATCTTCCATAGTTTGTCTTTATCTTAAGCTTTAGAAACAGAATTAGCAAGAAAAATAAGGACTCAAATAAATATTGACAGAATGCATTATTTATTGTAGCATTTATCTATCGCTCGTTTTAGGCCAAGTCTCTCGAAGGAGGAAGAAATGGTAAAAAGGGCATTTTGGTATGGGTTATCGATAGTAGTAGTCCTAGGAATTTCTAAATATCTGGGGGATGCTGCATTTTCTTTGTGGCAACCGTTTATCAACCAATATCTAGAATTAATTCCTTCGATTTTGCAATGGGGGTTGGGAATTGTTCTCACCATCCTTTCAATTTTAGCCCTGGGATTCGTAGTAATCATCACAAAGTTTGCTCAAAAGCTTATTCAACGCTTTCGAGCAAAAAGACTACAAAAGAATCATCAGCCTGAGGATTCGGAAAAAGATGAAGAAGAACAATCACCTAATCTTGTTCAAAAACTTGTTCAAAAACTTATCCAGTTTCTTTGGACAAAAAAATTACAAAAGAATCATTTTCCCGTAGCCCTTGTAGAATACGGAGGAGATCAATTCCTCTGTGCTATTCTTGAGAACTACGAAGATGATTACAAGGTAGTCGTGATTAACCCCCCAGCGCCAATTTCGGGACAAATACTATTCGTCAAAAGAGATCAACTCCAATTTACTGATTTAACTATCACAGATTTACTGAGACAAATCACCAGTTTCGGGTTTATCCCTATTTTCCCTAAACTTGGCCGTTTAAAAAAGAACAACAAGCACCTCCATGAATAACCGGAGGTGCCCTTTTTTATTCTCAAAAATTTTTTACTTTTTTTGAATAGCAATCGCTCTGCCTTCTATTAAAGCTTGAGCAATCTTCTTTCGAGCGGAAGCAACAATACGGCTGAGAGTACTTTGAGATATCTTCATTTTTTTAGCGACTTCTTTTTGTTCTACTTTTTCTAAGTCGCAAAGTCGCACCGCTTCTAATTCATCTAAATTCAGCTTCACTTCTTGAAGCTCAGCCAATGGAACAGCCCGAGGCTTAAAATAAATAATATCAGGATTAAATGTAACTTTTCTTAATTTTTTAGGACGGGACATAGTTTTACAAATTAACTTTCTGCAAAGCTATCAATGAAGACAGCTTTTTATAGATTTTTGAAATTTCTTCTTTGGCCTTTAAGTTAGAATCAACAATTGGGATAAAATTTGATACCGATTGAAAGATTTTTGCGTCATAACTTATTTTCCCTAATAATTTTTCACCAGCCCAGGTTGACATCTGTTTTTCTTTTTCCGAATTAATCCCCGATTTGTTAATGACGAGACAATAGGGAATATGGAAAAAATCTACCACCTCTAAAACTCTTTTCAGGTCACTAAACCCAGAGATGGTTGGCTCGGAAATAGCCACCACAAAATCCGTTTCTCGTAAAACCGCCTTGACGGAACAGCTGCTGCCCGGAGCGGTGTCAATAATCATAAGACGATAATCTGCTTTTTTAGCTCTTTGTAAAATAGCGTCGGTTACTTTTCCCGATCCGGCTTCTCCCGGAAAAAGTTGTCCGGAAAACAAAGGAAAGTTATGCTGAGTTTTATTTTTAATCCTCACTTCTCCATTCTGGACAGGCTTCATTTGAATAGCGTGTCGAGGACAAACACTTTCACACACGCCACACCCTTCACATAAAAAAGGATTAACTACTGGTCGACCATTAACCATCTTCATGGCGCTAAATTTACAATGTTGAGCACAAAGTCCGCAACCGTCACACTTATCATAATCAATCACTGGTTTTTCTGAAGTGACAATAGGAATAATTTCATCCCAACCATCTACCCCTCCCAGCCAAATATCTAAATTAGGAGCATCAGCATCAGCATCGACCGCGACAACTTCAAGTTTTTCTGAAGCCAAACCTTGGCGTTCAAAAAGAATCGCTAAAGACGAAGCCAGCATGCTTTTCCCTACTCCTCCCTTACCACTTAATACGGCTATCTTAAATTTTGGTTTTTCCATAACAAAATGCTTAACGTCTATTTACTTATCAGCGATCTCTTCAATCGCTCCGAAAGGGCAGACTCTCGTCCCCCCGCATTCTTCAGCGGCCTTATCGTCAATAACTTCTGATTTACCATCCGCTTCCATCTTAAATCCTTGAGGACAATTTATAACACAACTCCCGCAACCAATACATTTTATTTTGTTAATTCTATATTTAGCCATAAGATCAGAATAATTAAAACAGACCAAGAACCATTATTCCTCCCAAGATTAACATTATTAATCCCTCAACAAGATGAATTTTGGTAATGTTCTTTTCCTTCCATTGAGATACGTCTTTTACGCGACTTAGCCCGCCATAAACCGAAAAGACAATCGCCAGCATCGGTAAAACAAAAAGGAAGTTGTAAAAAATTAACCAGGGAATAGTATTCCAAACTTGCATACTAGACAATATCCCTCCCGCAATAAAGTAAGGACCAATAGTGCAGGGCAGGAGAAAAACCGTCACCAATATTCCCATCACACCGGCTCCAATTGGAGAAGTTGCTTTTGAAAGAAGTTTCTTCGCTTTAGGGCGTAAAAACATAGGCATCTCGGTGCTGATTCCCCCCGGTTTGTAAAAGAAAAAATCTTTAATATTAAAAAGCCCTAAAAGAATAGCTAAAGCCCCAAGAGCCCTATAAAGCCAAAGCTTAACCGAAGCTAAAGATTGTATCAGTTGGAATAACCTGATAATAGCTAATCCGTAAAAAAAGTAGATAACAAAAATTGAAGCAACAAAGGCTAGACCCGCCAAGAGTATTTTCTTTTTACTTCCTGGATTATAAGCCATAATAGCCGTCAACATTAACAAGAGGACCGCTAGAGCACAAGGATTAACCGCATCCACCAGAGCCAACGAAGCTACTTTAGCTAAAGTTAGCTTGGAAGATATTACTGGCACAGCCGTTGATTGCTTCTCGGTTTTGAGCTGAACAGCGTGAGTAAAATTGACTTCCTGTCCAGACAAATTTACCTTAAAAGGTTCTGTCAGCGTAGTATAATTCAGAGTTTTAAGCTTCTCCGTAAAATTATTATTGATTATCAATAAAGAAATATCTTGGGAGGTATTACCTTCGGTTGAATTTTTTTCCGGCAATTCCGAACCATTCCACGCAAAAACCCAGTTCCCTTGTTTTTGCTTGACTAGAATTCTATCTTGATGCCACACTTTTGGACTCCCGGGTAACTCGTCTAATTTTAATTGTGAAAAATTTTCTGTTGAACCGTCTATTAATAAACATGGATTGGCCTCGTCAGAGATTACGCCCCTCAAATTTCCTAAAATGGAAGGATCTCCTATGAGAATCCCCTTCTCGCTTTTATCGAAAAAAGCAGAAGGGATGCCATATTGCCACGAGGGCAATTGGTAAGCTTTATCATATTGAGTAAGGACTTGAGCATTACTCGGGGTTTGGTAAATTTCATATTCAATGATGACAAGACCAGGATAGTCTTTCAAAATTTCTCCAAAGACTACCGCGTCGGCTTTAGCACAATGCGGACAGCCAACTCCCGTAAAATAAACCAAGCAAGACAAGGAAGGAGATTCTTCCTGGGCTTGGATAGTTGGCAATGGCCAAAAACTTATCAGGAAAAATAAAACACCGAGACCTAAAAATTGAAAAAATTTTCTTTTAATCATAGAAAAATGTAGAAGAATAAATTAAACTAAAAACTTTGGTGAAAAAATAAACCTTAGGGTAAGTATAATAAATTTAAGTTCTTAAGCAAGATAGTCAAAAATCAGCCAGGGAAAAATTAGCTTCTAGCAACCGTCCTTGGCTGTAAGCAGTTAATAGTGGTTTAGAAAAGGGAATCTCTTTCACAAGAGGAACTTGATATTTCTCTATCACCTCTTCCACTTTACTTTTATCTCCAAGATTAGCTTGATTAAGAATAACGAGAGACTTCACCTTCAATTTTTGATTTACCTCAAGAATCAAGTCAAGGTCGTGAGCTCCCATGGGGGTAGCTTCGGTGACGACATAGGCTTTCTCTACTCCTAGAAGAGCATGTAAAACTGGACAATGCGTCCCCGCGGCTGTATCAATCAAGACCACATCGATATTATTTTGCTCGGCAAAATTTTCAGTAAATTTTCTAAGTTCCTCAACAACAGGCCCGACTTCTTCCAAACCAGCTTTGGCTTGTCCTGTAATAATGGAAAAGGGTAATTTCTTCCCCTTATCAGATCGAGAAGAAAAAGCCGCTTCCTGTAAATAAATACCACCCGTTACCTCTTTCTCCATTTCAATGGCTCCGAAAGGACAGGCTAATTGGCATCCTCCGCAACCAGAACAGAGATCTTTGATAAAAATAGGATAATGTCCTGGAGCTTGGAAAATAGCATGGCTTCGACAAGATTTAACACATAATCCACACTTTTTACATTTCTCTTTAATTAATTTTGGAAAATCAGCAAAAATTTTTTGTTCCACTGGACCTAGTTTTTGACCCAGCAATAAATAATCGTCTGGACATTCTACGTCCGCATCGCACAAAACAACTTTTTTGCCTTGCTCAAGCAATTCTCTCAATAACAAGATCGAAACGGTACTTTTTCCCGTTCCGCCCTTGCCTCCCGTAATAGCAATTTGCTGAGGTTTTTCCATTGTTTAGATTAATTCAATAAAAGTTTTTTCACTCATCTTATTTCTTCTTTGTCGTCGGCTTGCTTAAAAGAGATAATTTCCCTTCCAGGAAGTCCTGGATAACTTGAGCTAAGCTTTGCTCTTGAACCTGATAAATCTGAACTAAATCATCCCCTAGAATATGAAAAGTAATAGCGCCAATTTCTGGAGTTAAGACAACATTTACTTTATGTTTTATTAAATAGTGGCCCACGCTCAATCCCGCCCTTAAAGTTTTCTTCTGATAGGGGTTTTCTTTTATCACTAATGATGTAATTTTTTCTTTTTCAAGAGTCACAAAAGCAAAAAAGGGACTATGACTAAAGGACTGACTAATTCTAGATTTCAAAAGCTGGTTCTCGCGGACAGGAATAGCTAGTCTGAACTTCTTTTTCTTTGGAGGCTCTACGTAAATTAAGAAAGAATCAATTTCGGGAATTTGTTTTTTAATTTCTCCTTCTATTTCTTCAGTAATTCGATGAGCTCGAGTAACATTTACCTCCGAGTGTATTTGAACCTTCGCTTCACCAAAAATAAAAGGTCCTGATTCCCTTAATTTCAAAATATCTAAGCTCTGAATACTTGAGGTTTGTTTAATAATTTTCCGAATCTTTTTTTCTATAGATGGATTAGGCGAAACATCCATTAAAGACAGAATTGAGTTTTTCGCTGAGACAATTCCTACTGAGAAAATAAAAAGGGAAATAATGATACCAGCAATACCTTCAACATAAGGTATATGCAACCATGAAGCTAACAAACCTACCAGCACTACCGAAGAAGATAAAACATGCATTTTGGATTCCGAACCATCGGCTATTAAACTTTGGGCATGAATTTTCTTGCCTATTTTTACCTCGTAACTACCAACAAGAAACATCACTATCGCATCTAAAAGGGCAACACTAATAGCCACCAAAGGAATATGCAAATCCGTAGAAACTGTGAGTTTCGCAATACTTACCCGGATAATTTCAAATCCAGCATAAAAAATTAACAAGGAAACTAAAAGAGTGCTAAGATTCTCCGCTTTGTAATATCCATACGGAAATTTCTGATTCGGTTTTCTCCGAGAGATCTTTAAACCGAGCCAAACTAAAATCGTAGAAAAAGCATCGGCCAGACTATGAACGGCATCAGCCAAAAGAACGACGCTTCCTGAAATGAAGCCAACAATACCCTTAGCAATCGCGAAAGAAATCACTACGAAAACTATTTTCAAGGCGATGCCTTGTCCTTTTTGCAAAACATTATTATCCATAAAAAATTATTAAAATCTTCTTCCTTGACCCCCTCTTGGACCAGAGCCAAAATGTCCCACTTGCGTTGAAGCCGAAACCTTTTTTAGTGTTCCTTTTTGAAACTGGTTTATGGACTCTTCGGCTGTTGAATCAAGGCTAGCCGAATAAAAAATGACTCCGGCCGATTGAAGAACCGAAAAAGCATTGGGGCCAACGCCTCCACAAATAACAGCTTTTACGCCGTGAGAGGCTAGGGCTTGAGAAGCAGCTACTCCCGCTCCTCTTCCTGCCTCTAGGGCAGGATTATTAAGAACCTCAAATTTCTTTGTCTTGTCCTGGCTATCGACAAGAAGAAAAGAGGGGCAACGACCAAAAACAGCAGAAATCATTGACTGCAAATTTGACCCGGTAACGCAAATAGCTATTTTCATTATTACTAATTAATTTTCCCTAGTCATCTTAGCCCCGCATTTAGGGCACGTCTCATCGTAGCAAGGAGTCCCTACCCGATGGGTTATTTTCGCTCCACATTTAGGACAAACGCACTCACCGCTTGGCCCCAAACCGAAACCTTCTTCTTGACGTCCTCGACCGCCTCCTCTTCCGAGACCTCTTCCTAATCCTCGGCCAAGAAAGTTATTAAAACTTAAACGATTGTTTTTAAACATAATAGTAAATAAATTAAATTAACATTATGAATATACACCCATAATAATATCTTGTCAAGGCTGAAAATGAAATATTTCGTTAAATATTTAATACAGAAAGAGGCCGCTAGTAACGGCCCCTTTCCCACGTGAAAAACACGAAAGTTTACTGTTTAGGGCGAGCTTCATCAACTCTGATGTTGCGTTCGTCAACCTCCTGGCCATTGAACATTTCTACAGCTTTCTTGGCTTCTTCAGGGGAAGACATCTCAACAAACCCGAAACCTTTAGATCGACCGGAACCAGCATCGGTGATAACATTCACCGAATCAACTTTACCCGCTTGAGCAAAAAGCTTCTCTAGTGTTTCTCCAGTTGTGTTGTAGGAAAGATTTCCCACATAGAGCTTATTAGTCATTTACTAAGTACAATATATTTTAATTAATCGACCCATTCCTATCCTAGAACCAGAATAAAAATGAGACATCCTCAATGAATGTTTGCAGTTTTAGTGTAAACGGAAAGCAATTAGAAGTCAAGCGTTAAGCCCCGCTTTTAATCTCGATAACGTCCCCGTCTTGAACAATATAATTTTTCCCTTCCGTTCTCACTAATCCTTGTTCTCTCGCTTTAGCTAAGCCACCAGCCTCTAAAAGAATTTTCCAATTAATAACCTCTGCTTTAATAAACGCTTTTTCAAAATCACTATGGATTACTCCCCCCGCCTGAGGAGCGGCTAATCCTTTTTCAAGAGTCCAGGCTCGCGTTTCATCTAGTCCGGTTGTAAAGAACGTAATAAGATCTAAAAGTTGATAGCTTGCTTTGATTAAAGTATTCAATTCTACTTCGAGGGGCAAGTCCAGCTCTTTCTTTTCTTCTGACGTTAATTCAGAAAGCTCAAACTGATTTAACAAATCCATTATTAAAAAAGTGGCCTCCTGTTTTTGAAAATAGGTTATCACCGATGAAGAAACTTCGTCAGGCCGGCCATTAAGAAGATAAATTCTTGGTTTAAGGGTCAAGAATTGATACAACCGAAGAATTTTTTCCTCATCCTCGCTCCAGTCCTGTTTGATTAACATTTCCCCTTTTTCCAAACAAGTTTTGGCTTTAGCTAAGACTACCTTTTCTTCTTTCCCCTCCTCTTTCCCAGATTTAACCGCCCTCTCTAGAGCTTGGTATCTTTTTTCTACTGTTTCCAAATCTTTCAAAGCCATCTCTGTATCCAGAATTTCTTTGTCTCTCAAAACATCAATCGTCTTGCTTGGATTAATAATCTTCTCGTACTTAAAAGCCCTCAAAACATAAACGATGGCGTTGACCTCCCTAATATGAGCTAAAAATTGATTGCCCAGTCCCTCGCCTTTATGAGCTCCCTGAACCAAGCCAGCGATGTCAACGAATTGAACTGTCGAATAAATCTTTTTGGCTGAATGGCTTAATTCATCTAATTGGTCCACTCTCTGGTCGGGAACAGCCACCACTCCAATATTGGGATCAATGGTACAAAAAGGATAATTTTCTCTGGCAACCTGTTTTTTGGTAATAGCTTGAAAAAGAGTCGATTTGCCAACATTAGGTAAGCCAACAATGCCAATGGAAAGAGACATAAATATTTATTATTTCGTTAAATTTTTAAGATTTTTTATTTTCCCACCTTTGATAAAAACCAAGAAAGAGAATCAACAAAAATAAACCTAAGCTCCAGCCACCAACCACGTCAGAGAACCAGTGAACTCCTAAATAAATTCTAGATAGTCCAATCCATAAAATCAAAAAAGAAAAAAGAAAAATTACCAATCCTTGTTGCCATTCTCTTTTTAAAAACCGCAATAAAAAATAGCAAAGCATTCCATAAAAAACAACAGACACGACGGCATGATTACTGGGAAAAGAATAACCCTGAGCACTTGTTAAAGATAATCCTGCTCCGGGGCGACTGCGGCAGAATAAACATTTAAACATCTCACTCGTGGCTAATGTTAAAACAAGCGTCGTGAGCAACAACGTCGCTTTTCTCCTTTGTCTAAATATTCCTAAAATTAAAATAACAACCAACGCTATGGACAATATCACTTGCCATTGACCAAGATAGGTTATCACGATAAATGCATTAGTGGCTAACGGGCCTCTCCACGCTTCAGTTAAACTCATAAATTTTTGGTCGTTATGAATCAAGCCGCCTCCCGTTAAGACACTGATCCCAACACCCAAAAAAATCAAGAAGAGAATCGCTTCCCATAACCAATAGCTTCTGGCCCTTCCCGACTTGATTACTTTTTTAAAACTGGTTAGTCTTGATTTTTGCATAACTAGTCTCCCTTCATTGTAGCTGTTTTTCAAAAAAAAGAGAATATTCCTTAGCTTTATCGAATAAGACATTGCCCGACATACGGCTTTATTCTCTTTTTGATAACTTTTAACTCTTCGTCGCTGTAAGAAGTTTCTTTTTTAAAACTCGGATCTAAAGTTTTAGAAGGGACAAACTTCTGGAGAACATATGTTTTGGCTCCTTTAATCAATTGAGCAATTTTTAATAGATCTTTTGGCGAAAGTTGGGACTTAACAATCGTTGTTCGAAATTCATAATCTAGATCAGAATTCATAATAATTTTAATCGTTCTTTGAATATCATTTGGATTTACTTGAGAACGAGTTATTTCTTGATAACGTTCCAGGGGAGCTTTAATATCCATCGCTAGGTAATCCACCGCTCCCCGCTGAACAATCTCCTGAATTATATCCGGGGAGCTTCCGTTTGAATCCAGTTTTACCAAAAATCCCATCGCTTTAATCTTCTCCAAAAATGCCAAAAGGTCTTTTTGTAAAGTAGGCTCTCCCCCTGTTATCTCAACAGCATCTAACTGTCCTTTTCTTTTTTTTAAAAAAGAAAAAACATCCTTCTCGGGAAGAGAAGGAGTAAATTTTTGGGGATCTACTAATTCTGGATTATGACAATAAGGGCAACGGAAATTACAACCCTGGGTAAAGACAATAGCGCATATTTTTCCCGGGTAATCAATTAATGAAAACTTCTGAAAACCACCAATTAACATTATTCTGTCTTGAAGGTTTTTCTTTCCTTAAACTCCTCTGCTTTTCCTTTATTCCACTGGCTTACGGGTCTTAGGTAACCAACGGAACGAGAATAGACTTCGGTTACCGCTCCGCATTTCGGGCAAACGGGCTGGTTGCCAATAAGATAACCATGAGTAGGACAAATACTAAAAGTTGGCGTAAAGGTAAAGTAAGGAAGATGATATCCCTCGCAGACTTTCTTCACCAGTTGTTTAATGACTTCCCGATTTTTAACTCTCTCTCCCGCAAAAATATGGAGAACCGTACCACCCGTATATTTTTTTTGAATTTCGTCTTGTTGATCTAATACTTCAAAAATATCATCTGAATAATTTACCGGAAGTTGGGTCGAGTTAGTATAAAAGGGCTCCGCCCCGTTTTGATACTCTTTCTCGTTAGCGCAAATAATATCAGGAAATTGCTTCTTATCTTTTAAGGGCAACCGATAAGCTGTCCCTTCAGCCGGAGTTGCTTCCAGATTATAATTATTGCCTGTTTCTTTCTGAAAATCCACGAGTTTATCCCTCATAAAATCAAGAACCTTGAGAGCGAAGGCTTTTGCTTCCGGTTCTCCTAAATTCTTACCCAAGAGATTAAGCGTCGCTTCATTCATACCAATTAAGCCAATCGTAGAAAAATGATTCTTCCAATAGGATCCAAATCTTTTTTTAGTTTCGCGAAGATAAAATTTAGAGTAAGGATAAAGACTATCGTCCGTCAATCTTTCCAATATTTTTCTTTTAATCTCCAAGCTATTCTTCGCTAAAACCATAAGCTTCTCCAGCCTCTTTAAGAAATCATTCTCGTCTTTGGAAAGATAACCTAGACGAGGAAGATTAATGGTCACGACGCCAATGCTCCCCGTGAGCGGATCCGAGCCAAAATACCCTCCTCCTTTTTTCCGCAGTTCTCGCAAATCTAAACGAAGCCGACAATTATGAGTTAAAATTCCCGTTGTTCCCACCGTAAATATGGGTTTCCCTTTTTCAACCTCAAAACAATAGGCCGTATTATTAACTATCGGCTTAATCGATTTTATCTTCATCCAAAGTTTATCATTTTTCTTAAACCACATGTCTCCCAATTTCTTTCTATTCAACTGATAAATTAAGATCGCATAATTTGGTTCTTTGCCCAACCTATTTTTCCTATCATCCTTATAAATACTAGTTGCTGTCCCTAGCGTGGCGGCGAGCATATTTAATGTCTGAACCATTTGGGGAGAAGAAGTGTAAATTCTATTACTATTTCCTCCGTCCGTGGCGTAGTGTCCTTCCATAACTCCTCTTCTAAAATCCTTGCTCATCATAAAAGTTCGCGCTGTGTAATGCTTATCTCTCTGTTTTTCTGCAACAAAATCTTTACATAATCCTACGGCTACTTTAGAGTGAATTTTTAAAGTAACTAATTTGGTGTCTTCGTAGGTTGTAAGTACACCCTCTACTCCAAAATAATCCTTAGAAATTCTTCTTAATTTAGTAATTGTCTCTTTCTTATAATAATTTTCTAATGAAAAAATAACTGAAGTCTCTCCGTCAAAAGAACCGTCCCCGGCATAACATCCAACAAAATATCCCAAGTCTTCATTTCCTCCTTTGCCCTCATAAACATTTAAAGAATATGGAAGATACATCCCGCTCTTTAGCTCACTCCCTTTTAGTACTTTTTCTTCTCCGCCCGGTTCAGTAATTACAAAATTAAGATGCTGCCTAGAGATTTTGAGTTCGTGCTTGTTTGCTAAAACAACTTTTATCATCTCTTGCTTCTCAAACTTATTAAATTTTCCTTTGATAAACTTTCCATCGCTATAAATATAATATTGATCATGCTTACTGTTCCCTCCATAGATATTCTTAATAGACGAATATTCTACTCCTCTCCCTCTTGATGATTTTATTAATACTTTTTCATCTCCTGCTAAGGGACACATGCTTCTAACATCTTCCGGTTTCATATCAGAATTTATGAAATTCGCAAAATAAGGCAAGCCAAACTTAGCCGTTGAATCCCAAAGATAATTTAGTTTCTCGTCATCCCAATTAAAGTTTTTATCAATATTATAGGTCGGAATAGGAAAAGTAAAAACTCGACTCTTAGCATCTCCTTCTAGCATTACTTCTAGCAAAGCCTGATTCAGCATATCCATTTCTTTCTGAAAATCACCATAAGTTTCTTTCTGCAACTTTCCGCCAATAATAGCTGGCTGATCTTTATAAACTGGAGAAGGTTGAAGGTCCAGGGTAATATTTGTGTAAGGTGTCTGAAATCCGACCCTTGTCGGCACATTCATATTAAAAATAAACTCCTGTAATGCTTGTTTCACGGCGGCATAATTTAAATGGTCGGCCCGAATAAAGGGAGCCAGAAGCGTATCGAAGCTAGAAAAAGCCTGAGCTCCCGCGGATTCTCCTTGCAAAGTATAAAAGAAATTCACCACTTGTCCCAAAGCAGTCCGGAAATGATTAGCCGGTTTGCTTTCAGTCTTCCCCGGCACTCCCTTAAACCCCTGAAGCAACAAGTCCTGCAGATCCCAACCCACACAATAGGCTGAAAGAGATCCTAAATCATGAACATGGAAATCTCCTCTTTCATAGGCTTCTCGAATTTCGGGAGGATAAATCTTGCGCATCCAATAAATTTTGCTTACTTCCGAGGCAAGATAATTATTCAATCCTTGTAGAGAAAAAGTCATATTGCTGTTTTCCTTGACCTGCCAATCTGCCCGAGACAAATATTGTTCCACTAAATCAACAGACATTTTGTCTTGTATTTCGCGTAACCGAGTATGCTGCTCGCGATAAATAATATAGGCCTTAGCCGTTTTGCGATACGAAGAAGACAAAAGCACTTCTTCAACTATGTCTTGAATTTCCTCAACCGTAGGAATTTTATGGCTAATAGCTTGCTGGGCTAAATTTAAAACCTGAAGAGTCAATTTCTTAGCCACTTTCTCATCGAATTCACCCGTCGCCATTCCGGCACCAGCAATAGCCTTGGTAATCTTACCAGGATCAAATTTAACAATTCGCCCATCTCTCTTTTTCACCTTTTGAAACATAAGAAGAGTAAAATAAATAAAAATTAAAAATTCCTAAAATCAAAAATGATCCTAGGAAGGATAAAAATAATTTAAGTTAGTTGGGAAAAGAATGTTGTCATGATCTCCACAAAACTAAACGTGAAAAACAAAAAGGAGAATTTAATATTCACTAAAAAGAAATCAGCCAAAACCCATTCAGGGTTTTGTTAGGACAGTAAAATTATCTTATCAGACAGCTTTCCTTCTGTCAAATTTAGCCCTTTTGAAGCTATTTTTATCAAGAAATATTCGCCTTAGTTAAAATTACCTTCAATATTCTATTTTATCAAAGCGGCGACGACTAAGCCCGTCATAATCAATACCAGCACTATTTTAGCTAAAACGCTGATGAGGACACCTAAAATAGTTGCCTTGGCTGGTTTAATGGCTTTTAAAATATTTTTCTTATCGTAAATTTCCCCCAAGAGAACACCCAAAAAGGGGCCAAGAACAATCCCCATGGGCCCAAAAAACATAACCCCTAAAAATGAACCTAGGCCGGCTCCAAATAAACCAGACTTGCTGGCTTTATATCTTTTGGCGCCTATTAAAGGTAAAGCATAATCTAGAAAAGTAGTCACCAAAGATAATCCTAGAAAAATCATGGTCGCACCGAAAGAAATTTGTTCAAAGTGACTTGCTTGAGCATACAGAAAAAAACCCACCCAACTTAATAAGATGCCTGGGAGCAAAGGTAAAACAATACCGACCAAGCCCAGCAAAAGCAAAACTATTCCTAATACTTCTAAAGCAGAATCAATCATATTTCCTTCTCTATTATAAAGTTAAAAACACAATAAGCCAAGAGGAAAAATCAGTCATTTAATTCCCCTATAACATCGACCT
>CAYTGH010000004.1:0-5957 GCA_964437355.1 uncultured Candidatus Saccharibacteria bacterium
ATCGGGATTAAAATTTGGCGGAAAAGAAAAAACAAGAGACGAATAAAATAAAGTTTTGTGCTACAACAGAAATTATGGAAGATAAAGATATCAAAAAAATTACAGATGAAGTAGAAAGACACATAGATGTCTTGAAAGAAGATTTTGATAGCAAGGTTCAGCTGATTGCCGAACAATATGATTCTGTTATAAAAAGATTGGATTCCTTAGACACGAGGATTACCAATGTTGAAAAAAATATTGAAATAATGAAAGTAGATATTATCTTTATCAAACAGGGGCTCAAACAGAAAGTTGATTTAGAAGAATTCACAGTATTGGAAAACAGAGTGGCTATGCTTGAAGCAAAGTTAAACAGATGAAGGTCGCTTGTAATTAATTTTTTAATAAAAAACATGGAAATTTTTATTTCAGGCCCCGATGATCGAACCTTATATGGTGGTCCGAACGACGGTAGTGGTAGTGGCGTTTATTCTGCAGGCCAGAACTTATATAATGGCCCCAGTGATGGCGATGGGCCCATCCCGCAAGTTGCAGGCCCTGATGACGGAGAAGGGGGATTGCCTTCCGGGTGAATAATCGAGAGAGATAAACTCAGCCGGTAGTTATTCCAGAAGATAATCTGGTTGAGGTCTAACCTCGCGAGATATTTTGGAGGTTCAACTTCCAAGTTTTGTCTAAGAGTTGACAAGACTTTGTCTTTTTGTTAATATGCTTAATGTAAGTAAGTAAGCTATTAAGCCATGATTAATAAAAGTTCCACCCAAACAATAGAGCCAACGGTGAGGATTGGTCCTAAACACCAAGTGACTATTCCGGTCGAGGTTTTTCAAAAGCTTGGATTAAAGGCGGGAGATTTCTTAAATGCTAGAATCAAAAACAGCGAAATAGTCTTAAAGCCCCAAAAGTTAATTTCTAAAGATCAAGAATGGTTTTGGACTAAAGACTGGCAAAATAAAGAAAGAGAGGCCGATGAAGATATAAAAGCGGGTCGCCTAAGTGGCCCTTTTACCAAAGCGGAAGATTTAATAAGCCATTTGGATAAATTAAAGAGGAAATCTTAACTTAATGAGATTAGCCCTGACAAAATCTTTTGAGAAAGATTACAAAAAATTACCTCGAGTGGTCCAAAAACAATGTGACCGACAGCTCTTTACTTTATTAAACAATCCTCATTCCTCTTCTTTGCGAACCAGTAAAATTCAAGGGTTTAAAAATATTTGGGAGGGGAGAGTCACTAAAGAATATCGATTTACTTTCCAAATTGCGAAAGATGTTTATTTTATCCGTCGGGTAGGGAAACATAATGGTGTTTTGAGAAAGCCCTAATAAGAACTTGACTAGAACTTGACAAGGGTATTGCTCTTGTCTATACTTTGTATATATGAAAAGCATTATTAATATTAAAACGGAAAAAGAAGTCAAAGAAAATGCCCAGAAATTATCGAAAGAATTGGGCCTTTCTTTAAGTGACGTCATTAATGCGGCTCTGCGGAATTTTATTAGAACGCGGGAAGTATATTTCTCTAGCGTGCCTAGAATGACTCCGGAACTCGAGCGCTATATTGGTCATGTTGAGAAAAACCTAAAAGAAGGAAAGAATTTTTCTCCGGTTTTTTCTTCAATTGATGAGGTCAAGGACTATCTCCACCAGAAATGAAACTTTATTTTCATAGTCAGGTCAGGAAGCAATACCAAAAGTTACCAAT
Source organism: uncultured Candidatus Saccharibacteria bacterium (assembly GCA_964437355.1). Taxonomy (GTDB): domain Bacteria; phylum Patescibacteriota; class Minisyncoccia; order Minisyncoccales; family UBA1441; genus CAYTGH01. Next base: position 1,710 of record CAYTGH010000004.1, read on the forward strand.
AAAGGTAAGAGAGAAATTTGATGAAAAAATAGCAAATTTTATGAGAGATGAATATGATCCGGTGTTGAACAACCATTTGTTAAAAGGGAAATATCAAGGGTACCGAAGCATTAATATAACGGGAGACATAAGAGCAGTGTATAAAAAAATAAGCCGGGATAAAGCTGCTTTTGTTACGGTGGGCAAGCATAGCCGTTTATATCGGTAAGAGATAACCTTGGTAGAGAGAAGATAGAAAGCAAGGATAAAAAATAAATCCGGGTTTTTGGTTTCCTTGAAGCTCTGTGCTAAAATAGCAGAGAGTTATTTTATTGATTTCTTTGTTATTATGATGTTGGCAACTTTAGCTTTTGGTTTTCTTGGAGGACTTATTAGAGGGGTGGTTGGTTTTATTAAACACCAATACGCTTATAAAAATGTCCCCTTTAAGTGGGGATATTTTCTCAGCATGATGGCTGTTTCCGGCTTGGTCGGTTTAATCGTCGTTTCGGCTATTAGAGATATTGGTTTTTCCCTTAATCATTCTTTTACTTACGGCTTGGCTATCATTGTCGGTTATGCCGGAGGTGATTTTTTGGAAAATATTTACAAAATTATTGTCAAAAAATCAGATTTATTCCTTGAAAAGGAAGAATAGATTAAAGATAATTTTGAATTATGCAAAGGGATGAAATTAAAGAAATGCTTTTACGTCGATTAGCCACTCTGTCTTCTCATGAGGATGTGATTATTAACTCTCGCTCTTACCGTCGGGTTGACCTTATCCAACACGTGGAAAAAGAAGATTCTATCGGTCAGAAAATGCTTGAGAGAGAAGCTCGGATTTTAAAAACTCTTCAAACAAATAACATTTGGCTTTAAATAAAAAAAGAGATGCCTATGAGTTTTCTTCTTTGGTTGGTTGTTTTCTTTTTTTCAGTCACTTTATTAGTTAAATCTTCTGCCTGGGTGGTGAGAGGTGCCAGTCGGGTTGGTGCTTATTTCCGTTTGCCTCCTTTTATTATCGGAATCGTCTTGGTGGGCCTGGGGACATCTCTACCGGAATTGTCTTCTTCATTAGCCGCTGTTTTCCAGCATAAAGGGGGAATTGTTCCCGCTAATATTATTGGTTCTAATATTGTTAATATTCTTCTAGTAATCGGGGTAGCGGCTTTGATAAATCACCGCTTGATAGTTAAAAAGAAAATTGCGACCGTTGATGTTTCCTTGCTATTGGGAGCGACAGCGGTTTTCTTTTTTATGGCGATTGACGGGAAGATTTCTTCGGTGGAAGGAATCATTCTTTTTCTTTTATCGCTGGGTTATCTTTTCTACAATCTTTTCCAAAAAGACAAGAAGGCCCTGCTAGATAAAAAAGAAAGAAAATTGAAAGCGATTGATATTTTTCAATTAGTCTTCGGTTTAGCGGGATTGATTTTAGGAGCAAATTACACTATCACATCTTTAACTCATTTAGCCCTGGCTTTAAAAATTCCCGAAACTCTTATTGCGGCAACGGCTCTCGCCCTAGGGACTTCTTTGCCGGAATTAGTTGTTTCCATTAAGGCGGCTTTGGCGAAGAAGATTGAATTAAGCTTAGGCAATATCTTTGGTTCCAATATATTTAATCTTTTACTCATTGGCGGTTTACCGGCTATGATTTATCCTTTAGCCATTGATCCGATGATGATGAAAATCGGTCTTCCTTTCCTAGGGATAGCGACTGTACTTTTCAGTTTTTCCTGTTGGGCGAGGAAGATTTATTTCTGGGAAGGTTTTGTCTATCTCTCTCTTTACCTTTTATTCTTAGGGAAAATTAGCCGACTGTTCTAATGGGGGAGAAAGCCCTTGACAAGTTTTGCCCTATCTGCTAATCTAATGGTGCTTCTTCTGAATATTTGTCTTTATTGATATTTATTTGGGAGAGGCATTGTAGTTTTGTTTCTTTTTTGATCGTTGAAGTTCATAGCACTTTTAATATCCAAGTTCTTAATGCCTAGCGTGTTACTTCAAGTGAGTGGCAGGCGGTGAAGTATTAAGATTCGCGCTTATAGGAAGTCCGAAAGGATAAACCTAATCTTATAAGCGTGGAAGGAGGCAATACGATGGCGAAAAGCAAGCTAGAATGGGGCCAGAAGTGGCTCGATAATCTTCACAACCCAACTATGACCTATGAGCATGATCTTTGGTCCTTGCAGGAGGGAACCCGAAACGGAGATTTTACTCTAGAGGATCTCGGCATCGACGAGAAAAAGCTAGAGGAGTTGCGGGTCCAGAACTGCAAAGCCGCCGCCAAGACATGGCTGGAACGGCTCCAGGCTCAATCTGAGGAGTGGAGCCCACTATATGAAAGGGCTCTTAAGGTTCTTCACGAGGGAATCAAAAATGGAGATTTTACCCCGGAGGATCTCGGAATCAAAAAGGAAGACTTGGAGGAGTTGCGGATTATGAATTGTAAAAACCTAGTCCGGAAACTTCTGAAAGTTCATCTCGCTGAGATCAATTCGAGCAAGAAACACCTTAGTTCTATATACAAGGAAGTCCAGAAAGGTGGTTTTCCTCTTGAGGAAGTTGGAACCAGTGAGGAGAATCTAAAGGCGTTATGCCTTATTACGGTTGAAGAAGACTGATCTTTAATATGATGTCCCCGACAGAATTCGTCAATGACGAAAATTCTGACGGGGATATTCTTTTAAATTTAATCATTTTGAAATAATTTCGTTGGAGCCCTTGACAAGTTTTGCCTCATCTGCTAATCTAATGGTGCTTCTTCTGAATGCATGTCTTTATTGATGTTTGTTTGGGAGAGGCATTTTAGTTTTTAAAAAAGAAATGTTATTGTGATGGGAATGTTTTGTCTATCTATCTCTTTACCTTTTGTTCCTGGGGGAAATTAGCCGATTGTTCTAATGGGGGAGAAAGCCCTTGACAGATTTTAATCTATCTGCTAATCTAATAATGCTTCTTCTGAATAGGTGTCTTTATTGATGTTTATTTGGAAGAGGCATTTTAGTTTTTAAAAAAGAAATGTTATCATAAAAGAAATAATTGATTTCTTTATGAAGAATGTAGAAATTGTTAAATCTACGGGCGAGAAGCAATCTTTTTCTTGGCATAAGGTTTATCGTTCCGTTAAGAGGGTCGGCGGACCGTCTAATTTAGCTACACAAATTGCTGATAAGCTTCAGGAAGAAGTCCAGCCGGGGTGGACGACTCTTCGGATCAGCCGGAGGGTTAGAGCATTGTTAAAGCAAAGGAAGCCTTCTTCAGCGATTAAGTTCAATTTGTTTTGGGCAATGACGCAATTGGGTCCAACCGGGTTTCCTTTTCAGAAATATATTGCTCGAGTTTTTGAAGCTCAAGGATTCAAAGTGGTTGTTGAGAAATGGGCGCAAGGAAAATGCGTGCGTCATGCCGTTGATTTCATCGCTGACAACGGTCGAACGGTTTATATCGGAGAATGTAAGTATCATAATACTCGGGGCATAAAGACTAACATCGACTCTGTTCTTCATTATTTTGCGCGCTTTAGCGATATCCAGAATGGTTCTAGTTTTACTCAAGCCAGGAGAAAGAAGAAAATCATTAAGACGATGTTAATCACCAATACCCAATTTACAACTAAGGCTATAAAATATGCTCGTTGTGTTGGCCAGGAATTATGGGGTTGGAATTATCCTCATCGCCAAGGGTTAGAAACTATCATTGATGCTCGGAAAGTTTATCCAATTACTATTCTTCCTTCTTTTAGAGGAGGGAGGCTAATGCAGGTTTTTTCTGAAAAAGGGCTTACTCTTGCCCGAGATGTTTTAGACAAGGAATCTTACTTAAAAAAAATGAATTTATCTCCCAAATTGTTGTCGTCTTTACAGAGGGAGGCCCGCCAACTTTTTGAAGAAAAATTGCCAAAAGCAAATTAATTAATTTTTAATTTTATGGCTAATCAACAAGAGATCAAAATTAAAATTAACGATGAGCAACTTAAAGGAGCTTACGCTAATTTCATGAGAGTGACTCATCAAAGGGGGGAATTTGTTATGGATTTTGCCCATATTGTGCCTCCAGCGGGCATAGTAACGGCTCGAGTGATGACGACGCCGGCTCATCTTAAACAGATTATCAAAGCCCTGGTGAAGAATTTAGCTGATTACGAAAAGAAGTTCGGCAAGGTTGAAGAAGCGGAGGATCGAGAAGAAGAAATTGGATTTCACGATTAATCTTGTTTTGAAAACAAAGATAACTAATAGTGGCGTTATGAGGAACGCTTAG
>CAYTGH010000004.1:6057-16351 GCA_964437355.1 uncultured Candidatus Saccharibacteria bacterium
ATTAACTAAATTATAGCATAGAATAATTATTTGACAAGTAAAATAGAAATAGTATAATATAATTATCTCGATTTGAAGGAGGTGGTCCTAAGTGGCCAAGAAAAGTGTTGTTCTTTTTTTGATGATTGCTTTGTTTGTTTGCGGTTTTTCAGAAGTGATTCATTGTCCCTGTTCCCATCCGGACGAGTGTCTGGTTTGGATGCCCCAACCGGTTCTGATAATTGTAAGAGCTAGCTGGTCGCTGCAAGACATTGCCTGGGGAGTTGGGATGGATATCAAATTGTTGATAGAGATGAATGGCCTTCAGAATCCGGATGATATTTTTCCGGGTCAGATTCTGAAAGCACAGCCTTATTCGGATCGTCAAGAGGTTATTGTCAGCTGGTATCAGGATGGAACACAAAGAGCTGACGGACAACTTTTTGATCCCAATGATGAAACAGTCGTTGCCCATAAATGGTTGCCTTTTGGTACCCGGGTGCGGCTAACATTGATAGGTAGCAATCGAAGTATCATCGTGACGGTTTGTGACCGGGGTCCCTATATCGACGGAAGAGATTTTGACTTGTCGCGGGGAGCGGCAATTCAATTCGGCATTATATTGGAAGGTATTGCTCATTGTTTAGTAGAAATAATCGGCAGCTCAGACTAGTTTTGGGCTGCTTTTTGATTTTTTGGTGACTTGCGCTAAGATGGTTTTAATATGCTATCTTCTTTGAATGTTGAACAGCAAAAAGCGATGAAGCACTATCAAGGACCGCTTTTGATCGTGGCGGGTCCCGGGACGGGGAAGACAACGGTTTTAACTCATCATTTGACTTATCTCATAGAAAAGAAAAAAGTATCTCCCAGCCAGATTTTGGCGGTGACTTTTACTAATAAAGCGGCTCAAGAAATGGAAGAAAGGGTGGATCAGCTTTTGCCGGTCTCTTGTTTTGATTTAAGAATAGGGACTTTCCATTCTCTAGGGGAGGAGATATTAAGGGAACATGGTTTGGAAATAGGGTTGCCGGTTAATTTTAAAGTTTTGGATGAAAAAGGGAGCTGGCTGATGATGCGCCAGTTTTGGAATCGCTTTGATTTGCCCTACTATCAGCCCCTGGGTGATCCGGGTCAGCTTATTTCGGCTCTCTTGGTTCATTTCTCCCGCTGTAAAGACGAAGGGATTACTCCTGAAGATTATCGCCGATATTTTGAAAAATTTAAAAAGAAAGAAAAAGACGCGGGAGAAATTCAGAGAGTAAAGAATATTATTCAGGCTTATCGAACTTACCAAAAATTATTACTGGAAAATAATTGTTTTGATTTTGGCGATTTGATTAACTATAGTTGCTTGCTGTTAGAAAAAAGGCCTAAAATCTTGAAGGCCTATCAACAGCGATGGCCATTTATTCTTATTGATGAGTTTCAAGACACGAACTGGTCACAATATCAATTGATAAAACTTTTGGCGAGGCCAAAAAATAATTTAACAGTTTGCGCTAGCGGAGATCAGGCTATTTATCAATGGCGAGGAGCTTCTTTTAGTAATGTTCTCCAATTTCTCAATGATTATTCTCAAGCCAAGGTAGTCGTACTAAAGAAAAATTATCGCTCGGGGCAGAAGATATTAGATTTGAGTTATAATTTTATCCAGTTGAATAATCCTAATCGGTTAGAATTTCAGTTTAACCAAAAGAACAAGAGAAGGAAAATTGATAATCAATTAAAAGCGGTCAAGAAAAACAAAACTATTATTCAGGCCTTCCATTTTTCCACTTGGCTGGAAGAAGCTTCAGGTGTCAGTCAAAAGATTCAGAAATTATTATCTAAAGTTTCTCCCAATGAGATTGCGGTTCTGGCGAGAACACATCAAACTCTCCGACCGTTTGAAGAAGCTCTAAAGCGGTCGGGCATCAGTTGTCAGGTTTTATCTTCTGAGGGTATTTATCATCAACCCCTGATCTTAGACCTCTTAGCTTATCTTCGAGTTTTGAATAATCGTTTTGACGATTCTTCATTTTACCGCGTAATGAACTTGCCTTTTTGGAAGATTAAGGCTTCGACTTTGTCTCAATTGGTCCATTATCATCAGCAGAAGGGGCAATGCTTTTTTCAAAACTTAAAAATGAAAGGATTCCCTTTAGAAGTAATTGAGAAGGCTAAAGTAAAGAATTTCTTATCTTGTTTAGAAAAACACGCGGAGATGATAAGAGAGAAAAAAATTAGTGAGGTCTTGATTCTTATTTTGGAAGAGACGGGCTGGTTGAAATGGTTGGTGGGTCAGAAAGAAGAAAAAGAGTTGTCTCAGCTAAATCAATTTTTTAAAAAAGTTAAGGAATTTGAACAGAATGCTACTAATGGGCGATTGAATGATTTTCTTCTTCAAGTGGAAATGGAAAGAGAAGCGGGAAAGCCCGGGGAGCCGGGATTAGACATAGAGGAAGGACCAGAATCAATAAAAGTGATGACGGTTCACGCCGCCAAGGGATTGGAATTTAAATATGTTTTTTTGGTTGGCTTAATTAGTCAACGTTTTCCTTCCCAGCAACGGGGAGATTTAATTCCTTTTCCCGTAGCGCTGATCAAGGAGAAAATTCCTCAAGGAGACCAGCATCTTCAAGAGGAAAGAAGGCTTTTTTATGTGGCGATGACGCGAGCCAAAGAAGGGCTTTTCTTTACTTGGGCTGATGATTACGGAGGCAAGAGTCGCAGAAAACCTTCGCGCTTTCTGCAGGAATTAGGGGTTAGCCCCATAAATCCCCAGGCGGTTCCAGAGAAGCAACAATCCCAAAAGAAATTGCGACGGAGAAAAGAAGACAAAGTTTTATTGCCTGAACGTTTTTCTTTTACGCAACTTAAGAATTTTCAAACTTGTCCTCGGCAATATAAATTTACTCATCTCTTAAAACTGCCGGCTCGAGGGGGAGCTTCAAGAAGCTTTGGTCAAACTATTCATAAAACCCTGGAGACTTTTTTGAGAAATTACAGCCTTGATTCTCGATTTCAACCTGACTGGTCCCACCTTTTAAGGATTTATCAAAAAGCCTGGATTAGTGACTGGTATCGTGACGAAAAACAGGAGAAAGATTATTTTCAAGACGGAAAAAGACAATTAAAAATCTTTTTTCGGGATTTTAAAAAACATCCTCCTCAAATCTACCAGCAAAATAATCAACCCTTCTTGGAAAAAAGTTTTGAATTTACTTTGTCTGGTTACCCTTTCCGAGGCAAGATTGATCGAGTAGATGCTTTAGGAGAAGGCGTAGAAATTATTGATTACAAAACGGGAAAGCCTTCTCAAAAATTAAATACTGATCACAAAAAACAGCTTTTGATTTATCAAATAGCGGCGGAAGAAGTTTTCCATCTTCATCCTCTGAAATTAACTTTCTGTTTTTTGAAAGATGGCACGCGGCTTTCTTTTTTAGGCGGGGCCGAAGAAAAACAAAAAACAAAACAGGAAATTGTCGAGGATATAAAAAAGATCAAGAAAAGCTCTTTTGCCGCTCAACCGGGTTACCATTGCCGGTATTGTGATTATCGAAATATTTGTGAAAACTACTAATTTGATTTTCTTTAAATAATGTTATACTAGAATAGTTATTTCTAAAGGTCATTTTCTTTTTTAATTATTTAAACGATGAAAAACAAATCTATCTATTACGCTGGTTTCTCCGGAGGGAAAAAACAGATTGCTTCTTTCGGCGCTTTTCTTCTCATTGTCTTTGGAGTCCCCGTCGCTATTACTTTACTGGCTAAGACTTCAGCAAGCTCTCCTTGGCTATTTTGGCTTTTCATGGGAGGGACAATAGTGGGAATTGTCGTTCTTTTAAGCGGACTTTTTGCCGTAGATACCCAAAACAAAAGACTTTAAGAAATGACAGTCGAGTTAGAGAAAGTTTATCGAAGGCTAAAGACGTTAAAGATTCAGGGAGCGACGGCGGTGGCTCAAGCTATAGCCGAAAATCTCATTCTTTATATCCAAAAAAGACAGGGGAGATTAAAATTTAAAAAAGCAGCGGATTATCTTCTTTCGGCTCGGCCGACGGAAGCGATGGCTCAAAATGGAGTCGATTATATTTTAGCTCCTTTAGCGGCGACGCCTTCTTCCCAACGTAAAGAAGTTATCCAGAAGAAGGGACGAGAATTTAGTCAGATTACCGAAAAGACCAAAGAGGCTATCGCTCGAAATGGAGTGAAATTGATTCAATCCTCTTCGGTGGTTTTTACTCATTGTCATTCTTCAAGCGTTGAGGGTGTTTTGAAAAAAGCAAAAGAAGGGGGAAACAAATTTGAAGTTATCAATACTGAGACGAGGCCTCTTTTTCAGGGGAGAATTACCGCGAAGAATTTATTAAAATCAGGCATCCCGGTGACCATGATTGTTGATTCCGCGGGACCTTCTTTTTTATCTTGGTATCCGAAGAAGATTGATGTTTTAATGGTTGGAGCCGATGCGGTATTACAAGACGGTTCAACGGTTAATAAAATTGGTAGTTATGGATTAAGCTTAGCTGCGGCTCAAAATGGCGTTCCGGTTTACGTTGCCGCTTCTTTGTTAAAATATGCTTTTTCGGAAATTGAAATAGAGCGAAGAGGTCCGGAAGAGATCTGGCCGAATCCTCCGGTAGGGTTAGAAATTATAAATCTGGCTTTTGACGAAATTCCCGCAGATTATATTAAGGGCTTTGTGACCGAAGCGGGAATTATTAAACCGAAAGATTTTTCGAAAAAAGCTTTAGAACTTTATCCTTGGTTAAATGAAAGAAAGATTTAGTTATCTCAAAATTGGCTATCAGCCTAATCGCCGTCGAGAAATAGTGGCGGTTTATCGTTTAGAGCCAGCTAAAGGCGGCCATTTCGCAGAAACAGCTCAGGCCATTGCGGCGGAATCATCTATTGGCACTTGGACGCATTTAAAAACTTTGTCCGAAGATGTTTTTAAGGATTTGGCGGCTAAGGTTTTCTTTTTAGACGAGAAAACGAAAACCGTTAAGATTGCTTATCCTCTTGATCTTTTTGAAGAGGGGAATTTACCCCAGTTGCTTTCTTCTCTAGCGGGTAATGTGTTTTCAATGAAAGAAGTGGCGCACCTTCGTTTGGAGGATATAGAATTTCCCGTTGATTATGTGAAAGAATTTGCTGGGCCGGATTTTGGTCTGGAAGGAGTGCGAAAAACTTTAAATATTTTCAATCAACCGATTGTCGGATCGATAATGAAGCCCAAGATCGGTTTAACTTCGAAGCAGAATGCTAAATTGGCTTACGAGGTTTTTAAGAATGGAGTAGATTTTGTCAAGGATGATGAAAACTTAACTAGTTTAAACATTAATCCTTTTGAGTCTCGAGTGGAACAAGTTTTAGCTTGGAAAAAGAAAGCCGAGAAAGAAACGGGACAGAAAAAGATTTACGCTTTTAACATTACGGCTCCGGTTGGAGAAATGATGGAGAGGGCGAGGATCGTTCAGGAAAGCGGAGGGAAGTGTGTTATGGTAGATATTATTTCACTTGGCTGGTCAGCTTTACAGTTTTTGCGACGGGAAGAAACAGGGTTAATTATTCATGGACATCGGGCGGGTCATGGGTTGTTTGACCGTGTCCCCAATCAGGGGATGACTATGTATGTATTGGCCAAGCTTGCCCGGTTAGCCGGAGTGGATCAATTACATACGGGAACGGTGGTTGGCAAGATGGAAGGTAACCGAGAAGAAGTTATTAAGATTAATAATTTTCTGCAGGCTGAGTGGCATGGACTCAAGCCGGTTTTGCCCGTTGCTTCCGGAGGACTTCATCCAGCGTTAGTCCCTTCCTTGATAGATGTTCTTGGTTCGGATCTGGTTATGAATTTCGGGGGAGGAATTCATGGTCATCCCCGTGGTTCAGTAGCGGGAGCTAAAGCGGTCCGCTTAGCCGTCGAAGCGGTTATGGAAGGCGTTCCGTTATCGCAAAAAGCCAAAGACAATCCTGTTCTTCAAGAAGCTTTAGATTATTGGTTATGATAAATCATTTTCAATTAGAAGTAGTTATTATTGATATCAACACAAATGATTATTTGTGTGCTTTAATCCATCATCAGGAAGCTAAAAAACAAGGAATTAGTAACAAGGATTCTTTATTAATGAATGGTCAGGAGCGTAAGGGCTTAGCCGTTAGGGTTGTTTTGACTGATTCTCTTGTAAAAAATCATCAAATAGGCTTACCCAAGAATTTTGCCGAGGAGCAGAAAATTAAGGAAGGGGATATTTTAGATTTTGAAATTCTAGGGATTCCAAAATCAGCGGATTGTATCGCTAAAAGGCTCAATAAGCAGGAATTAGATTATCCGGAGATTTATCAAATTATATCGGATTTAGTGGATTATCAATTGAACGATGCGATGGTCGCTTTCTATCTAGCCAGTGTCTTTTGGGATTCTGTTTCTCTTGATGAAGTGTATTTTATGACGAAAGCCATGGTTGAAACGGGAGACACTTTTGATTTTGGTCCTCAGACAGCTGATAAGCATTCAACCGGAGGATTATGTGGCAACCGCATTACGCCGATTATTGTTTCTATTGTTTCTAGTCTGGGAGTGACTATGCCGAAAACTTCTTCCCGAGCAGTAACTTCGCCAGCGGGGACAGCGGATACGATGGAAGTTTTAACACCGATTGTTTTCCCGGCTGAAAAGATTAAAGAGCTTATCAAAAAAAATCACGGTTGTTTAATTTGGGGAGCTTTGGATATTGCTCCTTCTGATAGTCGCATGATCCGGGTCGCCCATCAATTGCCCGGGGAGCCTATCCCTAAATTGGTGACGAGCATTATGGCTAAAAAGGTAGCCATGGGGGCTAAGTATCTGATAATTGATGTTCCGGTCAACCCGACGGCGAAAGTTAAGACATTGAAAGAAGCTGATGAAATTAAATCTCTTTTCCTTTATCTGGGAAAAAGATTTAAGGTAAAAGTGAAGGTTATTTCCTATTATTCTTTTGGACCCGTTGGTCGGGGTATTGGTCCAGCTTTAGAAGCCAGAGATATCCTTAGGGTTTTACAGAGGAAAGAAAAACGGCCTCTTGACTTAGAAAAAAAGGGAGTTTACTATGCCGGAGAACTTTTAGAGATGACGGGTCGGGTAGATTCCGGAAAAGGGCAGGAAGAAGCTCAAAAATGTTTAGATAGCGGTCAAGCTTGGAAGCAGTTTCAAAAGATTATTAAAGCTCAAGGAGGTAAACCGGATGTTGATTCTGAAAATGTCCAACTGGGTGGTATTGTTTATCCTTTGCGAGCGACTAAAGAGGGTCGGGTAAGAATGATTGAAAATCAGGATTTGGCCATAGTGGCAAAAAGCTTAGGCAATCCTTCCAATAAGCTTGCCGGAGTTTATCTAGAGAAAATGCCGGGAGAGTTAGTAAAGGAAGGAGATGTGCTTTGCTCTCTTTACACGACAAGTCAGGCTCGATTGAATATCGGATTGGAGGCCTTGAAAAGTCATCCTATTTACTTGCTGGATTGATGGGCAAGGAAGAAGAAATGGGAAAAGTCAAAGCAGAATGTTTGACGTTTTGTGCTCAACATCCTTTAGCTCAGGAGGGAAGTCAAGTGGTCTTTGGCGAAGGGCCGATTGATGCTAAAATAATAATGGTGGGAGAAGCGCCAGGCTATAACGAATCGATGACTGGTCGTCCTTTCTGCGGAGCGGCGGGGGAAGTTTTAAACGAGTCACTGGAAAAAGTTGGTTTAAAGAGAGAGGATATTTACATAACCAATCTTCTAAAGTTGAGACCTCCCGAGAATAGAAATCCCCAGTCGGAAGAAATTCGAGAATTTGCTTCCTTCCTTGATAAACAGATTGAAATTATTCAGCCGAAAATTATTTGTCCTTTAGGAAATTTTGCCAGCCGCTATCTTTTAGAAAAACATGGCTTAGGAGATCAATTAATTAAAGAAGGCAAGCGTCTGGGTATTAGTTGTTTTCACGGTCAGGTTTTTTCAGCGCCAAGTTTATTCCAGCCCATTAAAATTATGCCGCTTTATCACCCAGCTGTGGCTACTTATAATCCCTTGATGAAATCTACTTTAGAAGAAGATTTTATGAAGCTTAAGAAAATGATAGATTAAAGTCAAAGGTCGTTTTTCATTAATCAATATTAATAAAACAATGATAAGTAAAGTAAATGCTCAAACTTCCGAAGAAGCCAAATGGTTTTTGGAGAAGATTCAAGAGAGACAGGAGCAATTAGCCAAGGAATTGAGGATTCAGATTGTTGTTCTTAATGACCAGGGAGAGCCGGTAACGGAGTCTAGCCAACAATCAACTATTATTCGCTTGATTCGAAAAAGCCCTAAAGGAAAAGAATTATGTAACCAGTCTTATGCTCAAGCTGGAGATTTGGTTATTGCCAATAGCGATTCGCTTTCGATTAAAATTTTTGACGGCTTAATTTCTTTCTGGGCTCCCGTCGCAACGGCCGGAGGAAGGATTATCGGTTCTGTTGTTGGAGGGGGAGGGCCTTTTGCGGTTAAGAAAGCCGATCCGGAAGATTTTGAGGAAAAACTTTCTAAATTTTATCAAAATGCTGACCTTAAAAGTGCCGGTGTGTCTGAAGAAGATTTACGCAATGCTGTTCAAGGAACACCAGTCTTTGCTCCCGATTCTGTTCAAAGAAAGATAACTGAATTTGGTCGGACAATCGGTATTTTATCGGAAGAAACAGAATTTGGTAAATTTTTTAATTTGTCCCCGAAGAAAGATTGATAATGCGCACCGCGGCTAAATGGGGATTAGTTTGGCTAGCGATGGCGGTCGCTTTTGCCTGGTTTAATGTTTTTCAAATTGATCATAAAGGGCATTTAGTTTTTTGGCCAGAAACTGAAGATAGTCTTTTCATAGAAACGGATCAAGGGCAACAAATTCTGGTTAATGGCGGAGAAGGAAGAAAAATTCTCCGGAATTTAAGTCAAGCTATGCCCTGGGGAGACAAAAGTCTTGATTTAGTAGTCTTAACTTCTTCAACAGATGACTATGTGGCGGGATTGATTGAAGTTCTTGAGAATTATCAAGTAGGCCGGGTGTTATGGAATGGAGTTGCTGGACAAACGCTTCTTTCCTCAAAATGGGAGGATTTATTGAAAACAAAGAAGATACCCGTCATTATTGCTCAGGCCGGGGAAAAGATAGAATTAGGTTCCTCCGTTTTAGAAATCTTGGCTCCTTCAAATAATTTAAATCGTTATCAGCTAAATAATTTGACCAAAGGGGATTTAGTCTGGCGATTAAAGGGAAAAGACAAAAGTATTCTTTTTCTTGGGAGTATCTCTCGGTTGGAGTTATCTTCCTTAGCCAAAGAAGAACTGAGGGCGGACATTGTCGAAGTTAATGAAGTCCAAGAATTTTTACCTTGGCTATTTTGGTCGGAGGTGAATCCTTCTTTAGTGGTTGTTAGTGGCTCTTTCCAAAAGACGAATAGTCTTTTTGGCATTGCCCTCCGCCAGACAGAAAAAGAAGGGAAAATAATTATCAATTTTTAATTTTATGGAGAAAGAAGAAAAAACTTTAGTTTTAGTGAAACCCGATGGGGTAGAAAGAGGATTAGTTGGAGAAATTATTTCTCGTTTTGAAAAAAGAGGATTAAAGGTAGTTTCTCTGGAGATGCTTTGGGCGAAGAAGGATCAAGTTGATAATCACTATCCTCACCGTCCAGACTGGATTAAAAAATTAGGAGAAAAAACATTGAAGAATTATCGGGACTACCATCTCGATCCTGCTAAGGAATTAGGAACGGCTGATCCTGAGAAAATCGGGCAGATTATTCGGGGCTGGCTCTTAGATTATTTAACGTCTGGGCCGATGGTTAAGGTGGTCGTCGAGGGCAATCACGCTATCGGTATGGTCAGGAAAATTGTGGGTAGCACCATGCCGGCCGAAGCTCTGCCGGGCACTATCCGCGGAGATTTTTCTATCGATGACGCCTCTAAGGCGAATCGGGAAAAAAGACCAATTTTTAACATTATTCATGCTTCGGAGAATGAAGAAGAAGCGCAAAACGAGTTAAATCTTTGGACTTCTCTGGATGATGTTTTCGATTATTCTCGGAAAGATATCAATTGACATCGGAGAGAATAAGAAGTATTATAAAAAGGCTCCGTTTTCTATTCTTTTAAATTTCGAGACAAATTTTTACCTTTAGGAACTTTTATTGGATAAGCCCGTGGGTTTAACCAGCGAGTCCCTCCTAATAGGTTTTTTCTCGGAATTTGGAAGTAGAAGGCGGAGTTTTAGTGTTATTTCTGCCTGGCATAATGCGCCAGGGAGGGGATTTTCTCAGATGCC
>CAYTGH010000004.1:16451-18243 GCA_964437355.1 uncultured Candidatus Saccharibacteria bacterium
TTAGTGTTATTTCTGCCTGGCATAATGCGCCAGGGAGGGGATTTTCTCAGATGCCCGCCATTATATTGCTGATATAATCCTTGCATGGGTCCTCTTTTCATCCATAAATTATCTAATTCAAGATAATCCACTAGCCAACCAGTAAGCATGATGGCGGCAATTAGACTAAAGATGATCAGCGTAAAATTTTTCTTATAAGAAAAATCCTGTTTTTTGAATAGCCAAGTACTCAAGCTAATGCCGACGACAGCTATAATGAGAGCCCACCAGGGGAAATTGGAGAATAACTGTTCGTAACGCATGGCACCCATCGGTCCGTGTGTTCGAAGGGAAAAGATTATTAAGCTGACTAAAAAAATTGAAAGGATGATGAGGCCGAGGAGGCCGCCAGTTATCGCAAAAGAACCTAATATAAAATACCATTTAGGTTTTATTTTTACTTGCCCCTTTTTAATCAGGGACATAATAGTTTTTGGTAAGTCTGGTTTTATATTCTCAGGCATATTTTTCTCATTAAAGTTTTAGCGCGGTTGATTCTTGTGCCGACGGTACCGATGGGCAACCGCAAGATGTCGCTAATTTCATTATAGGATTTTTCTTCAAGATAAAACAAAGATAAAGGTTCGGAATATAAAACTGGTATCTCCGCCAGACATTTTCGCACCATTGTTTGAATTTCCTTTCTAGTCAAATCGTCTTCTATCTTTTCATCGCTTTGAAAATCAGCTTCTTGGAACATAGGTACTTCCTTCTGGTGTTTTCTTAATTCATTCATCGCTTCGTTATGGACGATACGATAAATCCAAGCAGAAAATTTCTTCTTTGCGTTAAAGCTATTTAAGTTAACGAAGGCCTTAATGAACGAATTTTGCACGATGTCCGCGGCTTTCATATGATCACGAGCTAAATAATTGGCATATCTCATTAGCTTATCTTGATATCTCAACACAATCTCAAGATAAGATTCCCGGTCTTTTGTCCGAACATGTTCTACGACTTGTTCGTCAGTTAATTTTTCTAGATCTTTCATAAGCTACCGGGGGATGATATGGTTTAAAGTTTTTTCTTAGAACGAGACAATTTATCTTGGGCGAATAACACTTAAACTCCCACCTGACGTCTCAGATGAGAGTTTAGCAGTAAAGGGATTATTGTGCCATTTGTCCATGACCCATGTGTTGTTTAAAGCCAGCACCGGGCTGTTCGTTACTTTGGTCACGACCCATGTGTTGTTTAAAGCCGGCACCGATTGGTTGTCCATTTCTTGTCCTGAATCCTAAGTCTTGCCTGATAGTATCCGCTTCAGCATATTTGCCCTGTTCGGCTAATTGATGAGCTTCCGCAAATTGAGCGAAGTTATTTTCATCGATGACTTGGGTGACTCGGCCGCGATCCTGCATAAGGTCTTTCCAAGCGTTGTAGTCATTGCTTTCAAAGGCATTTTCCATGGCTTCGTGCCGTTCGGCGGTGCAGTTTGGTCCTGATTGAGTGTAATCACCTCGATAGGCGAGAGCCGAACTGGCGGTGGCTAGACCGATGATTCCAATGGCAGCTAGAGTTGCTCCTGAAAGTAAAACTTTTTTTGTGTTCATGTTTTTATTTGCTTTCGCGATTAATGATGATCGACCTTTCACTTATTATACAAGGGAAAGGATGTTTTTCTTTCAATGGATAAATTTTAACCAGCGTTAATCACAAATGCCCAACGATAAGTTGGGCGATAGACACTATAAAGAATCGATTTAAACTAGGCAATACAAATTGCTTTATTTAGTCGGGGCACCCGGATTCG
>CAYTGH010000005.1:0-5614 GCA_964437355.1 uncultured Candidatus Saccharibacteria bacterium
GACCAAACAGTAACTTGCCGGGATCGGGAAACAATGAAACAGATTCGGGTACCGGTTGTTGAGTTATCAGCAACAATCGCGAAGCTTATTAATCAAGAATGAACAATGAAAAAAATTACCTTGGATAATCGACTAAGATTGTTATTTATTCCCCAAGAAAAAGCAAAGACAGTGACTTTCTTGGTTTTAGTCGGGGCAGGCTCTAAATACGAAAGTAAAGAAATTAATGGAGTTTCTCATTTTTTAGAACATATGCTTTTTAAGGGAACGAAGAAACGACCAACCCCTTTAGAAATAGCTTCGGTTCTAGACAGAATCGGAGGCAGTTATAATGCTTTTACTGACCGAGAATATACGGGTTATTTTGCGAAGGTTAGGCCGGAACATTGGTCTCTGGCTCTTGACTGGGTCAGTGATATTTTCCTTCATTCTCTGTTAAGACAAGAGGATATCCAACGAGAGAGAGGAGTGGTTTTAGAGGAATTGAATATGTATCTTGATACTCCTCTACAATATGTTAGCGAAATTTGGGAAAATTTACTTTATGGCGATCAGCCGGCTGGGTGGGATATTATCGGGACTAAGGAAACTATTTCTGGCATTAACCAAGAGAAAATGCTTGATTATTACCAAAATCATTATTCGTCTCAAAATACGGTCATGGGTATAGCCGGAAACTTAGAGGACATTGAGAAAATACAGCAAGGAGTGGAACGATCTTTCCAAAGTATTGGTACCGGAGATCCCCTAGGAAAGCCCATGGTTGTGGAAAAGCAGGAAAAGCCTCAAAGCCTGGTCAGATTTAAGAAAACCGATCAAACTCATCTTAGCTTGGGCGTCAGAGCTTATAATTTAAAGGATGACCGACGCTGGGCGCAGGCTGTTTTGTCTGTTATTCTAGGGGGAAATATGAGTTCCCGCTTGTTTAATCTGATTCGGGAAAAGCACGGCTTAGCTTATTATGTTCACACTTTTGCCCAAACTTATACGGACACGGGTTATTTAACAACTCAAGCGGGAGTGACTAATCAGAAAGTGGAAATGGCGGTTAAATTAATTTTAGAAGAGTACCAAAAAGTAGCTCAACAAGGAGTAGAAAAGCAGGAGGTGGAAGAAGCTAAAGAATACTTAAAAGGTTCTTTGTCTTTATCTCTCGAATCTTCTGATAGCTTTGCAAGTTTTTATGCTCGCCAGGAATTATTAAGTCCCGAAACTTTCTCTCCGGAAGAGTTGGCTCAAAAAATTAGCCAGGTTACGATAGAAGACGTTAACCGGCTTGCTCAAGAATTATTTTCCGATTCCAAACTTAATTTAGCTTTAATCGGTCCCTACCATCAGGGAGATTTTGATGGTATCCTTAAGCTGAAATAAATTATGAGTCTTAGTAAATCCTCTTAACAATAGTTATGGAAGATCACTATCTAGACATATCTTGGAAAGCTATTTTAAAGGTGGCGTTTACCGCTGCTTTGTGTTATCTCTTGTTTTTAATCCACGACATTCTTATTTGGTTTTTGTTTGCTTTAATTATTTCTATCCTTTTGAGGTCGCTTATTGATTTTTTCTATCATCGCAAAGTTCCTTATTGGTTATCTGTTTTACTGACTTACGTCGTTATTTTTGGATCTTTAGGAGGAATGATTTATCTCATTATGCCTGTCATGATTGGCGAGGTTCGCCAGGCTATTGTCGCTCTCCCCGTTTATCTTGCGCAATTGCAGGGTCCCTTACAAAGAGCCGGCATTGAGATTCCCTTTGCGTCTTTGCAGCAACTTTCCTCTTATTTTTTACAGCAAACCCCACAAGGTATTACCCAGTTTCTAGGCCATCTTTTCGGAGGGCTAGCTTCAGCGGCTTTTGTTTTAACCATGGCGGTCTTCCTTTCTTTTGAAAAGAAAGGGTTCGGAGAAATGATTGCATTTTTATCGTCTCACCGTTATCAAGACAGGATATTAAGAGCCTGGAAGAGTAGCCGCCGGGAGGTGAGTCATTGGTTCGGGATGAGAATTATCGGTTCCCTTTTTATCGCCCTGACTTATTTTTTAACCTATCAGCTTTTCGGAATTAAAGCGGCTTTGGTTTTAGCTTTGGTGGCTGGGATTTTAGATTTTATCCCTTATTTTGGGCCACTGGTGGCTATTGCCCTGGGAGGTCTTTTAACGGGTTTCCAATTTTCTTGGCCATTGGCCGCGGTTGTGGCGATGATTCTTTTTGTTTTTCAAGCTATCGAGGGCCATCTTTTAACGCCTCTAGTGGGAAAGAAATTAATTGGCTTGCCACCTTATCTTATTCTCCTGGCCATTACTGTTGGTGGCCTGCTTTTTAATTTTATGGGATCTTTGTTAGGTATCCCCGTTGCGGCAATTATTTATCGTTTTGTTATTGATTTTAAAACAGGAGCCTACCAAGGAGAAAGCTCGGAGAGCCGAAGAGTAGAAATTGAGTAATATGAAAGCTACTCTTTATATTATTGCGGGGCCGATTGGCAATCTTGAAGATTTAACCTTTCGGGCTAAGAGAATTTTAGAAGAAGTAGATTTTATTCTGGCCGAGCATCCTCGTTATCTTCAGCGGCTTCTTTCTTTTTATAAAATTAAGACGTCGGTTTTGTCTTATCATCAGCATAGTTCTCCCTGGCAGAGGCATAGAATTGTGAATTTATTGCAAGAAGGAAAAGAATTAGCGTTGATGACTGATGCCGGAACGCCAGGGATTGCTGACCCGGGCAATGAGTTGATTCAAGAAGTTAGAGCCAGTGTAGAAAGCATAAAAATCATTGCTCTTCCCGGCCCGAGTGCTTTAACGACGGCTGCCAGTCTTTGTGGCTTCCGCATGGATAAGTTCTTTTTTCTGGGATTTTTACCGAAGAAGAAAAAAAGGAATGCCTGGCTGAGAGAAATAGCCAATTATTCTTATCCGGTTATTTTTTATGAATCACCCTATCGTCTTTTAAAAACCCTTGATCAATTAGCTGATCTGAATCAGGATTTAGAAATTTTTGTTGGTCGGGAATTAACAAAAAAATTTGAAACTACTTACCAGGGGAATATCAGAAAAGTGATTTCTAAACTTCAAGAGGGTAGAATAAAAGGTGAGTTTGTCGTTATTCTTAATCATCATGGAAAAAGATAAGTATTTTATTTCAACGGCTATCGACTATATTAATGCTGCTCCGCATTTAGGGCATGCTTTGGAAAAAATCCAGGCTGATGTTTTGGCTAGATATCAAAGAAAGCAGGGACAGAAAGTTTGTTTTGTCTCTGGAACAGACGAGAATGGGCTAAAAATTGTCCAGGCTGCCGAAAAACAAGGATTAAAAGTTGAAAAGTTTACCGAAGTTAAAAGCCAGGAATTTAAAAATCTTCAAAAGGTTTTGAATCTCTCTTATGATAGTTTTGTCCGCACTTCTAGCCTAGAAAATAAAGAAGCAACGGAAAAATTCTGGAAAAAGATTAAGAAAGATATTTACAAAAAGAAATACGAGGGATTATATTGCGTTGGTTGCGAAGCCTTTTTGAAAAAGGAGGCTCTTGTTAAGGGGCAGTGTCCAGTTCATCATACACCGCCTCAGCTAGTGAAAGAAGAAAACTACTTTTTAAATCTTTCTCAATACAAAAAGAAATTAAAAAAGATGATTGAAGAGGAAGAGTTAAAAATTGTTCCGGGTACTTATAAACAGCAAGCCTTGAGCTTTTTGGAGGAGGACATAGAAGATATGTGTATTTCTCGGTCAGCAGGGAGAGCTCATGACTGGGGGCTGGACGTTCCTGGTGATCCTTCTCAAAAAATTTGGTGCTGGTTTGATGCTTTAATCAGTTATCTGACGGCTATTGGATATGGGCAAGATAGTAAAAAATTCCAAGACCGGTGGGGAGCTGATGTCCAAAAAATTCATTTTATCGGCAAAGATATTCTTAAATTTCACGTTATCTATTGGCCTGTTATGCTTTTAGCGGCCGGGCTTCCTCTTCCTTCTATTATATATATCCATAGCTTTTTAACGATTCAGGGGGGCAAGATGTCCAAGAGCCATGGGGAAGTCGTGAACCCAGAGAGTTTAGTCAAACAATATTCGACTGATGCCTTGCGTTATTTTCTCTTGAGAGAAGTGTCCTTGAAGAAAGACGGAGATTTTTCAGCCAAGCGCTTTAAAGAACGATATCAAGACGATTTAGCTAACGGTTTAGGCAATTTAGTTTCGAGAATTATTAGTTTGCCTAAGCTTGTGGAGGGAGATTCCAATTTGGCTAACGAAGAGGCCGAAAGTGCTCTTGAAGAAGTGGGAAAGAAATATGACCGAGCTATGTCTAACTTTCATTTCCGCGAAGCTTTAATCTCGGTCTGGGAGCTAATGGCTTTTTGTGACCAATATATTGACCAAGAAGAACCTTGGCAAGAAAAAAAACCAAATAGAGAAAAAGTTATTAACGATCTTCGCTTAATCCTAGGAAACATCGCAGATTTTTTAGAGCCCTTTTTACCAGAGACTGTAGAAAAAATTAGAGCTCAACTGCAAGGCCACGTGGGGAAATCTATTTTGTTTCCGAGGTTCAAATGAAACTAAAACTTATTGATACTCACGCTCATTTAAATTTATCGGCTTTTGACCAAGATCACGATCAGGTAATTCAGTCCTGTCTTAAAGAAGAGATCGGTATGATTAACGTGGGGACAAATTACCAGACTTCTGTTCGGGCGGTAGATTTAGCCAAGGCTTATCCCAAAGATGTTTGGGCGGCTATTGGTCTACATCCTATCCATTTAGGGGAGACAGAAGTGGATGATTGGGAGTTAGATGGACAACCGGGCTTTAAGACAAAGGGAGAGATTTTTGACGCTGAACGATATTTTCAATTGGCCCAATCCTCACCAAAAGTGGTCGCCATCGGGGAGATTGGGCTGGACTATTGGCATTTACCCAAAGACGAGGACCAAAGAATATCTTTTCAAGAAAGACAGAAAGAGGGCTTTCTCAAACAACTAGATTTAGCAGAAACCTTAAAGAAGCCGGTGATTATCCATTGCCGTTCTGCTTTCCCAGATTTAATTAGCCTTTTACAAAAGAGAAAAGGAGGAAATTTGAAAGGGGTCATTCATTGCTTTACAGGAGATTGGGCTCAAGCACAATTTTTCCTAAAAATGGGTTTCTATCTGGGCTTTGACGGTGTTATTTTTAAAACTGATTTAGACGAAGTTATCCGGAAAATTTCTTCGGAAAAAATGCTGGTAGAAACAGATTGCCCCTACCTCACTCCGCCCATTAAAAAAGGAGAAAGGAACACTCCTTTGAATTTAAAATTTATTGTTCAGAAGATAGCCGATTTACGGCAAGCGTCTTTTGATGAGATAGCCCAGGTGACGACGGCTAACGCCAGAAACTTATTTCATCTTTAATCTGGAGATTAAAAAAAGGGGGGATCTAAGATCCCCTCTTTACGACTTTTGCTTCATTAATGGCTCCCGAGGTCCATTTTCCCCCTTGCTCTGCCAGATATTCTTTAAGTAATCTTCCCGCGTCCTCTTCATCTTCCCCTTGGACGAGAAGATACTTCAGAGAATTACCCTGCCAGGTTTTTGCTATGAATAACCCTGGGAAGGTCACCAGTTCTGGTTT
>CAYTGH010000005.1:5714-15960 GCA_964437355.1 uncultured Candidatus Saccharibacteria bacterium
TACCCTGCCAGGTTTTTGCTATGAATAACCCTGGGAAGGTCACCAGTTCTGGTTTCTGATGCACAATCATCACCTCCTTTTTAAAGGATAAACTCTTATTTTTGATTGTCAAGTCTTTGAAAATTTTGTAGTTTTAATCTATGATTGGATTAATATGGATAATTATCAACCCCAAGAAATAGAAAAAAAATGGCAGAAGATTTGGAGCGAGCAAGAGCTTTATCAGCCTCAGGATAAAGTAGAAGGCAAGAAGAATTTTTATCACTTGGTTATGTTTCCTTACACCTCAGGAAATTTACATCTGGGTCATTGGTATAATTATTCGGGGGCGGATGTTTACGCGCGCTTTAAGCTCATGCAGGGATTCAATGTTCTTTCGCCAATCGGCTTTGATAGCTTCGGTTTACCAGCCGAAAATGCGGCTATTAAGCATCGCACTAATCCTCGTGATTGGACGGAGGATAATATTAAGAAAATGGAAAGCCAGCTCAAAAGCATCGGGACGGTTTATGATTGGTCGAGAGAATCTATTACTTCTCACCCTGATTATTACAAGTGGACGCAATGGCTGTTCATCCAGTTTTATAAGAAAGGATTAGTCTATCGAAGCAAGAGACGGGTTAATTGGTGTCCGTCTTGTCAAACAGTTTTAGCTAACGAACAGGTGGTTAATGGCGAATGCGAGAGATGCCAGACGCCGGTTATCCAAAAACAAATTGAGCACTGGCTTTTTAAGATTACGGATTATGCGGAAGAACTATTAGAAGGGTTAAATAATCTAGACTGGCCGGAAAGAACAAAGACAATGCAGAAAAACTGGATTGGCAAATCAGAAGGAGTGGAGGTATCTTTTCCATTAGTTGGTCTTGAAAAATCTTTAACGGTTTTTACAACAAGGATAGATACTATTTTCGGAGTGACTTATTTAGTTGTCTCTCCCGAAAATCCTATTTTGGAATCTTTAAAATCAAAGATTAAAAATTGGCTGAAACTAGAAGAATATATTCAAAAGGCGCAACATCGAACAGAAAGAGAAAGAATCAGCCAGGATAAAGTTAAAAGCGGAGTTGAAATTAAGGGAATCCGAGTGGTAAATCCCGCTAATCAAGAGAAAATTCCTATTTTTATAGCGGATTACGTTTTGGCTGATTACGGGACGGGGACAGTTATGGCGGTTCCAGCTCACGACCAGAGAGATTTTGAATTTGCCAAAATTTTTCATTTACCGATAAAAGAAGTTGTTATCTCTCCAGCTGATTGGCCAGAATCCAAAGCTTATGAAGGAGAAGGGATTCTCCTAAATTCAGAAAAATTTAATGGCTTAAAATCCAATATTGCTCGTCAGGAAATTCAGAAATGGCTGGAAAAGAAGAACCAGGCGAAGAAAACTATTCATTATAAATTAAGAGATTGGATTGTTTCTCGCCAACGTTATTGGGGAACGCCCATTCCCATGGTTTATTGCCCTCACTGTGGATGGCAACCAGTTTCGGAAAAAGAATTACCGGTTCTTCTTCCCCCGGTTAACGATTATCAACCGATTAAAGGAGGCCTTTCTCCTTTAGCCCGTTCAACTGAATTCCAAACAGCGATTTGCCCTCACTGCGGAGGGCCCGCTAAAAGAGAAACTGATACTTTAGATACTTTTGTTGACTCGTCTTGGTACTATCTTCGCTATGTTGATCCTCATAATGCCAAAAGCATAGCTGATCCAAAGAAAATTAAGGCGTGGTTGCCGGTTAATATGTATATTGGCGGAGCGGAGCATAGTGTTCTCCATTTGCTTTACGCTCGCTTTTTTACAAAGGCGATGAGGGATATAGGGTTGATTGATTTTTCAGAGCCATTTTCAAAACTTCGTCATCAGGGTATTATTCTTGGCCCCGATGGCTATAAAATGTCTAAATCTCGAGGCAATGTTATTGACCCTGATGAGCTGGTAAAAAAATACGGAGCGGATACGGTCCGGAGTTATCTTTGTTTTATGGGGCCTTTTAACGAAGGGGGGACCTGGCAGTTGGGAGGATTGGCTGGTCTAGTCCGTTTTTTAAGAAGAGTTTGGGATCTAAAAAAGAAAGTCACTTCAGAAATTTCTCTTACAGAATCGTTGGAAAAAATTCTGCACCGGACGATTAAGAAAGTGTCGGAAGATATAGAAAATTTCCATTTTAATACGGCTCTGAGTGCCTTGATGATATTGGTGCGTGAAGCAGAAAAAGAAAAACAAGTTCCTCAAGAATTTTATCTTGATTTGTTAAAATTATTAGCTCCTTTTGTTCCTCATTTAACTGAAGAGCTTTATCAACAATTTAGAAAAGACCAGGATTTTAAATCTATCTTTCAGGAATCGTGGCCTTCTTACCGTCCAGATCTTATTCAAGAGGATTATTTTACTTTAATTGTCCAAGTCAATGGAAAAGTGCGCGACCAAGTTGAGGTTAAAAGAGAAATTTCAGCCAAAGAAGCGGAATTATTAACTTTGAAATTGGGGAAAATTAAGAAGTGGCTGAAAGACAAAAAAATTGGAAAAGTTATTTTTGTTAAGGATAAATTAATTAATTTTGTAACTAATTAATGTGCGGTATTATTGGTTATACCGGTCAGAGGGAAGCTCTTCCTATTATTATGGAAGGGCTAAAGAGATTGGAATATTGAGGCTATGATTCAACCGGGGTTGAATGGGAAAGAAAATCTAAGCGGAAAAGGAATTTGTGTTATACTTAATCAAATAATATCCATTTTACAAAATGCTCAAAACTATTCTTATTGGTGGCCAGGCGGGCCAGGGAGTTAATAAAACCTCGTCTTTAATCGGTCAGGTTTTTTCTAATCTCGGCTACCATGTTTTTATTTATCGAGATTATCCGTCTTTAATTAAAGGAGGGCATAATTTTAATATCATTACTTTTTCTGATGAATCTGTTTATTCGCATCGTAAAAATCTAGACGCCATTATTGCTTTGGATGATTTGACCATCAAACAACATGCTCCCGCTTTAAAAACAGGAGGCTTTGTTTTAGGTAGTGAAAAAAGAGAATCCCATCCTCGATTAATTTCTATAGATATGGATTCGGTTGCTTCGTCTTCGGCAATCGGGGGAGAGAATAATGTTTTGGTGGGAGCTTTAATGAAGTTATGGGGAGCTCCTTTAAGCGTTGGCCATCAAGCTGCTGAAGAAGAATTTCCCGGAGTTGAGACGGTCAAAGAAGCTTTTGACGAAGGGTATCAAATGGTGGCTCTTCGGGAAAAGCTTCCGATTTTAAAAAAGGGCAAAGAAACTTATTTCTTTAGCGGAAACGAAGGCGTAAGCCAAGGAGCAATTGCGGCTGGCCTTGATACCTACTTCGCTTATCCGATGACGCCGGCAACGGGGGTGCTCCATAGTTTAGCCGCGCAACAAAAGAAATATGGCTACTTGGTGTCTCAATTGGAAAATGAAATCGCTGTGGTGAATGCGGCCCTAGGAAGCAGTTTTGCTGGCGCCAAAACCATGGTAGGAACTTCGGGAGGAGGGTTTGCTTTAATGAGCGAAGCTCTTAGTTTAGCCGGTATGTCAGAGATTCCTTTGGTAGTTTATTTGGCTCAAAGAAATGCTCCCGCTTCGGGTGTCCCGACTTACACCGCTCAGGGGGATTTGAAGTTTGCGGTTAATGTTGGTCATGGCGAATTTCCGCGGATAGTAGTTGCTCCGGGAGACCCCTAAGAAGCTTTTCAGAGAACTATTGAAGCTTTTTATTTATCTCAGAAATATCATCTTTTATCTATTATCATTAGTGATAAGCATCTGGCCGAGAGTTATTTTAGTTTTGATCGTATTAGAGCGCCCCGGGTGCAAATGGAAGAAGACATCTTAGAAGATCCTTCTTCGGATTATCAAAGCTATCGTTTTACCGAAAACGGTGTTTCCCCAAGAATTTTTCCGGGCGAAGGACCTGTTGTTCGAGCTAATAGTTATGAGCATGATGAATATGGTTATATGATTGAGGAAGCCGAGGGAACGAAAAAAATGAACGATAAAAGATGGGCCAAACTTCCTTTTTTACAAAAAGAAATTAACCGTCTAGAGCCGGTTAAAATTTATGGATCGGGGAAGAATTTAATTGTTGGTTGGGGATCAACGAAAGGAGCTATTCTGGATAGTTTAAAGGATTTACCCGGTTATCGTTTTATGCAGATTTCTTATATTTCCCCATTTCCCATTCAGTCGGTTACCCAGGAGTTGCAGAAAGCGAAGAAGGTAGTTTTAGTAGAGAATAATGTTACCGGGCTTCTGGGGCAAATTATTCGAGAGCAGACTGGGTTTGAGATTAAGGATAAGGTGTTGAAATATGATGCTCGACCTTTTACCCCTGAAGATATTATTCAAAAAATTAAAATCCTATAAAAATTAAATAAATTTATTTAAATCAAAGATTTATAAAAATTAAATAAATTTATTTAAATCAAAGATTTATGAAAATTCAAGATTTAGAAACTCATCAAACTAATACGTGGTGTCCGGGTTGTGCCAATAATGGCACTTTGCTGGCGGTGAAAAAAGCCATCGTTGATCTTCATAATGAAAAACAGATTTATCGAAAGAATATTGTTGGTGTCTGCGGGATAGGTTGTGTCGATAAAATCTGTGATTATTTGAATATAAACACCTATACTAGCCTTCATGGACGGGTTTTGCCGACTTGTCTTGGTATTAAAACAGGGAATCCTGATTTAACAGTTTTGGGATTTGCCGGAGATGGGGGGACTTACGCTGAAGGAATTTCACATTTGATCCATGCGGCTCGTTACAATGTTGATATGACAATGATAGTTTCCGATAATCAGGTTTTTGCTCTAACAACTGGACAAGCGACACCAACGACGGAAGAAGGATTTATTGATCATTCTTTACCTCTTGGAGTTCAGGAAAAACCATTAAATCCTATCGCTCTTGTTTTAGCGTCTGGAGGAACTTTTGTCGCTCGGGGTTTTGCCTTGGATCCAGAACATTTAACGGGGATTATTGAAGAGGCTATTGCCCATAGGGGTTTTTCCTTTATTGACATTCTTCAGCCTTGTCTTTCTTTCCATCGAGATATTAAATATTTATCAGAGCATATTTATAAGATGGACTTGGAAAATAAAAACAATTTTGACCAGGCTTGGGAAAAAGCTCAGGAATGGAATTATAATCAAGAAGAGAAAGCGAAGATTCCGATTGGTATTTTTTATAGAGACCGCCAACCTACTTGGCAAGAAAAATGGCCTCAGTTAAGCAAGCCTTGGCACCAAAAAGCGAGGAAAGTTGAATGGACTGAAGCTATTAAAGATTTGAAATGAAGAAGGATAAAAGCGTCGTTGTTATTGGGGGTGGAACCGGAATTTTTTCAATTTTAACCGGACTTAAAAGATACCCTCTTCGCTTGACGGCTATTGTTTCTATGGCGGATGACGGAGGGTCCACTGGCGTACTTCGTGAAGAATTTGGAATTTTGCCACCGGGAGATATTCGAAGAGCTTTAGTTGCTCTTTCAGGAGAGGAACAGCCTTTGGCGAATTTATTGAATTATCGTTTTTCCAAAGGAAGCCTCAATGGCCACAGTTTTGGCAATTTATTATTGACGGCCTTAACTGACCTAGAAGGGGATTTTGGGAAAGCTATTAAACAAGCCGAGAAAATTCTAGCAGTTAAAGGTCAAGTTATTCCGGTTACTCTTGATAAGGCCCGCCTTCAAGCGGAATTGAAAGATGGCCAGGTTATTACAGGGGAGACAAATATCGATGTTCCCAAGCACGATGGCCATTTAAAAATCAAGGAGATTTTTTTAAAGCCTTCTTGTTCGGCTAATCCTTTAGCTATCAAAGCTATCCAGCAGGCGGATTTGATTATCATCGGGCCCGGAGATTTATATACGAGCATTATTCCGAATTTGCTAGTTCAAGGCATTACTCAAGCGATTAAAGAGAGCAAAGCTCTGAAAGTTTACGTGGGGAATATTATGACAAAATTCGGGGAAACTTATGGTTTTCAGGGGGAGGATTTTGTGGAAGTCATCGAAGACCATTTGGGAGAAAATATTTTAGATTTTGTTTTATTTAATAATCATCAGCCCACGCCAGGAAGAATCGAGCGTTACGCCAAAGAGAAAGCACAATTTGTAAAGTGCGACCCTTCTGTTTTTTTAAAAAAGAAATTTAAGATTGTTGAAGGAGATTTTCTACGGCCAAGAGGGTTTATCCGTCATGATTCAGACAAGACGAGCCATGTTTTGTTCAATCTTTTAGAAAATTTATGATTCAAGCTGTCATTTTAGCCAGGGGATTGGGAATGCGCCAAAGACCACTAACCTTCACGCGACCAAAGCCGATTTTAGAGTTCGGCGGGACAACTATTTTAGAACATACCCTTGAAGCTTTATCGGGTTTAGTGGGCGAGATTATTTTTGTTATTGGTGCTCAAGAGGAGGATATCCAAAAACAAATTGGTTCCAAATTTCAAAAAATAAAAATTCGTTATGTTCGGCAGGAAAAACCCTTAGGAACGGGCGATGCTCTTTATCAAGCCCGTCCTTATTTAAGAGAAAAATTCTTAGTAATGAATGGAGACGATTTTTACACCAATGAAGATATTGGCAAAGTCCTAAAAAAATTTCCGAGTATTCTTGTTCAAGAAGTTGAAAACCCATCATCTTTTGGAGTGGTCTTTAAAAAAGGAGAGTTAATGGAAAAGTTAGTCGAGAAACCGAAAAAGAGTCTTAGTCATTTAGCCAATACCGGTCTTTACTTTTTAGATAAACAGGTTTTCGAAACTACTTTAGAAAAATCAGAGAGAGGAGAATTCGAATTAACTCAAGCCATCGAAGCTTTAGCTCAAAAGCGAAAAATGTTTGTTGTCGAAGCCTCTCATTGGATTCCCATTTCTTATCCTTGGGATCTCTTAATGGCGAACCAATTTTTACTGGAACAGCAAAAGGGATCGGTTAAAGAAGCTCGTATTGAAAAAGGCGTTGTCTTAAAGGGAGAAATAATTCTTGGAGCGGGAACAGTTGTCAAAAGTGGCAGTTATTTAGAAGGTCCCCTTTGGATCGGCTCGGAGAGCCAGATTGGTCCTAATGCTTATCTTCGGCCAGCGACGATGATTGGGAGTCGTTGCCGGATTGGAGCGAATGTCGAAGTTAAGAATTCTATTATCGGCGATGGAACCCATATTGATCATCTGAGTTATGTTGGCGATTCTATTTTAGGCCACGACTGCCATTTGGGTGCGGGAACTATTATTGCTAATTTGCGGTTTGACCAAAAACTGGTCGAAGTCGAAGTGAAAGGGAAAATGGTTAGCACTCGAAGAAAAGAATTCGGAGCTGTTTTAGGAGACGGGGTGAAAGTAGGCGTTAATTCTTCTCTGATGCCCGGCGTCCTCATTGATCCGGAAGTCATTATCGGGCCTCATTCTTTGGTGAAAAACAATTTAAAGAATTCAAAGTTTATCGATGAAAAAAAACATTAAAGCCCTTCTTTTATTTTCGGGAGGATTAGATTCGATGTTAGTGGCTGAAATTTTAAAGCGCCAGGGAATTAATGTCACTGGCTTGCTTTTGACGAGTTGTTTCTTTGATAGTCAATTACCGCGGAAGATGGCTAAAGAAATTGGCTTGAAATTAAAGGTTATTGATATGTCTGAAGAGCAACTCGCTTTAGTCAAATCCCCGAAACACGGACGAGGGCAGGGAATGAATCCTTGTCTCGATTGCCGTATTTTAATGTTGCGGAAGGCACGAGAAGTAATGTCTCAAAATAAATTTGATTTTGTAGCGACCGGAGAAGTTTTAGGGGAAAGGCCCATGACCCAGCGTAAAAATGCGATGAAATTAGTGGAGAAAGAATCAGCATTACAAAGTTTGCTTTTGCGCCCTCTATCTGCTCAATTAATTCAAATTACTATTCCCGAAAAGAAAGGATGGGTTAATCGTCGAAAATTGTATGCTATCTCCGGACGCTCTCGGAAAGAACAAATACGCTTGGCTAAGAAATTTGGGTTGAAAGATTATCCTTCTCCGGCGGGAGGATGTCTTTTAACCGACCCCGAGTTTTCTCAAAGGCTTCGTGTTTTATTGAAAGTTTATTCTAAAGCCAATCTGAATGATATAGAATTATTAAAAAACGGAAGACAGGTTTGGGAGGGTAAAACAAGAATTGTTATTGGCCGAGATAAAAAAGAAAATGCTAATTTAGGAAAATTAGCGTTGCCGAGTGATGTTTTGGTTGAATTAAAAAATATTCCCGGGCCAACCGCTCTTATCCGCTGTTATACTGCCTCTAAGAAAGTTAGCCAGAAGTCGATTGAAAAGGCAGAGGAACAAGTTCAGCATTATTCTTTGAAAGCGAGGGGACGGGGAGAGGTAGAATTTAAAATTAAGCGTTTATGAAATTTATTTCTTGGAACGTCAATAGTTTTAAGGCTTGCTGGGCGAAGAATCTTTTGAAGTTTACCCGGAAAGAGAAAGCGGACTATTATCTTTTTCAAGAAACGAAAACTTCTCCGGAAAAATTAGGCAAT
Organism: uncultured Candidatus Saccharibacteria bacterium; assembly: GCA_964437355.1. Taxonomy (GTDB): domain Bacteria; phylum Patescibacteriota; class Minisyncoccia; order Minisyncoccales; family UBA1441; genus CAYTGH01. The sequence continues at coordinate 14,252 of CAYTGH010000005.1, forward strand.
CTGGAAAAAACTCTAGGTGAAAAGTATTTTTCTTTTTGGAGCACCGCTTCTAAACCAGGTTATAGTGGGGTGGCCACTTTCGCTCGGAAAAAACCCCTTCAAGTAATTTACGGCTTAGGAGACGAAAGGTTCGATCAAGAAGGACGGGTAGTGACCTTAGAAACAGAAGATTTTTTTCTGGTCAATGCTTATTTCCCTCACTCCCGTCGGGAGTTAAAACGTTTGAGATTTAAACTTGGTTTTGATGAAATCTTTGCTGATTTCTGTCAGAACTTATCTCAGAAAAAACCTTTAATTATTGGGGGCGATTTTAATGTTGCTCATGAAGATATTGATTTAGCTAATCCTCGAGCTAACGAAAAAAATGCGGGCTTTACAATGGAAGAAAGAGCCTGGTTGGATTTCTTTTTGGCTCAAGGCTATTTAGACACTTATCGGCAATTTATTGAAGAAGGAGGCCATTACACTTGGTGGAGTTATCGCTATCAATGCCGTTCGAGGAATATTGGCTGGCGGATTGATTATTTTTTGGCTAGCCAAGTGCTTGGAAAGAGGTTAAAAGAAGCTACAATTTTAGATCAGGTTCAAGGCTCGGATCATTGTCCGATCCTTATGACTTTAGAATAATAAATGGTGAAGAGGCTTTTCTTGGTTGACTTGATGTCAAGAAAAGCCTCTTTTTTGTACAGGTGGTGTCTTTCCATGAGAATGATTCCCCCTCATGAGATCTTTGATGGTGAGAAAGCCATCGAAATATCCTTTCCCACCTTCGATGGTGAAGTGAGAAACTAGAGATTCGGTGCTTTTCTCATATTGCTCGATTCTGTTTGGAACCAAGCTGCGTAGGTGTAGGGTTCGTCGGAGAATTAAGACTGGCATGGCCTGTCCGCATTCTCGACATGATTTCCGCCAGAGGCCTTCTAGATGTAGCTGGGGTTTCCCGTTAAATCCAAGAAAAGCGAACTTGAAATCTTGGACTTCAGGATCATCTCGGACAAAATACCAATCTCCGTCAACTCTCTTTTCGGAAAGAGCAGTAGCTATTACTCTGAAAAGAGGGTTGGAAATTTCTTCCGGGATTTCTTGCAAGTCGATAATATCTTGCAAGTGTTCGATTCTGTGGATCGTGAGCGTGGAAGACACCTTAACCACCTCCTTGAAGGTACGTTTATTGGTTAATAGTATAAGTTAATCTTGAAAAATAGTCAATGATGGAAAACAAGTTTTTAAAAAATAGAGGGGGAGAAAAAGAATCTTCCATTTGGAGGCGAAGAACACTCGCCTCACTTAGAAAGACCTCTCCCTCCCCACAGTCATTAAAGAACATAATTAGATGGCAGAGACTATTCTAGTCTTATTAATTGATTTGTCAAGATAATTGCGAATGATTAATGAAAAATGCGACAATAAAAAAAGAAAGATTGATAAAAAGTCAAAAAATAAGGTATAATAAAGCAACGAAACAAGAAAAGTTTTAATAAATTTTTATCAAAAAATAAAACAAAATAATATGTCCCGGAAAAATAAATACAAAAATTATACAAGAGAAGAATTGATTGATGAGCTAGAAACTCTGAAAAAAAAGAAATATGGTCTTGTGTGGGATAAAAAGAATTCTCAAGAATTGATTGACGCTTTTGTGAATTGGGAAAATGTACCGGAAAATTTTATGCCAAATAAATTTCCGGTTTTGAAAGAAGTTAAAAATA
>CAYTGH010000006.1:0-15435 GCA_964437355.1 uncultured Candidatus Saccharibacteria bacterium
GATTATAGAGTACTTTAATAATTATAGAGTACTTTAATGATTATAGAGTACTTTAGCAGAAAAATCAATGATTTTAGAGTAATGTTCAAAAAAATACACCATTGGTTCCGTCTTTATAATTCTCAAATCCTTTTAGCTTTAACTGTCTTTTTATTAATATTGTTATCCTTCGCTCTTGGCTATTTAACCGCTTATTACCATCTCTAACGAATTAAGAGGCTATTAGCTGTTATTAGCTAGCGATTAAGACTATGAGAGCGATAATGGACCTCCCTGAGCCTTTTATTAGTAACGTGAGTATAAATTTGAGTCGTCGCAATGTTCTGATGTCCTAAAAACTCTTGGACCGTTCTTAAGTCCACTCCTTGATTCAATAAATCCGTAGCAAAGGAATGACGAAGAGTATGAGGCGTTGTTATTAGGGGAAGCCCAACTTGAATAACATACTTTTTAAGCTTTTGTTCAATACTCCTAGCCGTTAATCTACGCGAAGCCTGAGACCGAGAACGATAATTAATAAACAAGGCCTTGTCTGAATCTTGGCGAGTATCTAAGTAATTTTTCATCCATTTTAAAGAGCGAGGAGAAAAATATACTGTTCGCGGTTGATTTCCTTTCCCAACAATACTAATCTCTAATTCCTCTTTTTTTTCTACAGAATTATCATTATGAATTCTTATCTGTTCACGATTAAGCTGAACTAATTCACCAACTCGCAGACCGGTAGAGAATAAAGTCTCAAGAATGGCTCTATCGCGCAACCCCGGTGGCGTTTGGATGTCCGGTGCTTCTAAAAGTTGCTTAACTTGGTCCAATTCAAGAAAATGGACTTTTTTGTCTTTTTTAGAGCGAGGAAGTTCTATTTTTTCTGCCGGCAAAGCTTGAATATTCTTATGAGCAAAAAAGTTAAGCAACGCCCTAAGAGCAATAAGATAGTAGGTTTGTGTGCTTTTTTCAAGAGGCTGACCACGTCGATCAACACTTCGGGCTAAATATACCTTATAACTCCAAACATGATCCGGAGTTAGCTCTTGTGGCTTTATATTATCCAAATGATTATGATTGAGCCAATCAGAAAATTTTTTCAGAAACCGACTATAATTTTCTTGGGTCTTACTCGATAATCCTTTTTCAACATCCAGCCAATCAAGAAAATCGGGGATATATTTTAAAATAGATTTGTTGCTTTTTTCCATTTATTTACTTAAGCATCACCATAACTCCCTTTATGCGTTTTATAACTTCTCTACATTCGCTTAAGATACATTATGCGAAGTTTACTATCTCAATACTAATCTACTCCCCTAACAGAGTCAAGCTTTTTAATCCACTTTTTAATTGAGAAAAACTCTCCAAAAAAATCTTTCTTAAAAACAGAATGAAGAATGGGATCAGAAGAAATTTCTTTTACTGATTCTTGGCAACGCCGATAAAAATTTTCTCGGAGTGTTATTAAAAAAGAATTAGCGTCATTCTCTTTAATAAATTTTGTTCCTTCATTACCTCGCCAAAGCCCGTGAAGGCGGAGGCGGGCATTTTGAATCTCAGAAAGAGATTTGGGATAAAAAAATAAAACAACAAAAACGGCTATCAGGACAACTATAACCATCATCGTTATTTTAATTGATCCTTTCATAATTTACTAATTATAAAATTTTAGAAACAGCTTCTAAGCGAGCTAAAACTTTCTTTTTGCCTAAAGTCGCCGCCACTTCAAAAGGGCCAGCTGATTGTTCTTTCCCAGTAATGGCCACCCGAAAAGGCCATAAAACCTTTCCTCTATCTCCTGCTTTATTCGCTTCTTCTAAAAGCAGAGACTGAAGCCCCTCTCCAGTCCATTGGTTTTCTGGTGTTTTGGAAAGTCGTTTTTTAATCTGTTTTATAACACTCCCCACCTCCTTGAGTGGTTGCCCTTTCCAAGATAATAGTTTTGTGTCATAATCTAATTCTTTTTTAAAAAAGAAGTCTGTAAATTCTACAATTTCCGAGAGTTTTTTCAATCGCTCTTGATAAAGACCAACAATCTTTTCTAGGGAGGCGAAGCCTACTTTTTCTTCCGTCTGACAAATACGATAAATATGGGCAAACTTCACTTTAGCCACGTGATTGTCCTCAGCAATCAACCCACTTTTGATTAAAAAAGGGACACACATACTCGTCAAGGAAGACAATGATTCTTGCCGGATATAATGACCATTCATCCAGTCCAAACGTTTAGCATCAAATATAGCTCCGCTTTTTTGAATGCGGTTAACAGAAAACTTTTCGATAAGAGAAGAAAGAGAATAAATCTCTTTATTTTCTCCGGCACTCCATCCCAAAAGTCCTATAAAGTTAACTAAAGCTTGTGGTAGATAACCTTGTTTTCGATAATCGCTGACAGCCACGACGGCCTCCCTCTTGCTCAATTTCCTTCGATGCGAAGACAAAACTAAGGGTAAGTGAGCATATTGAGGATGAGGCAGTCCTAGTGCTTGATAAATAAGAATTTGTTTAGGAGTGTTGGAAATATGATCCGCTCCTCGCATAACATAGTTTATTTTCATCTCATGGTCGTCAATAACAACCGCTAAGTTATAAAGAGGTTGTTTCATTCCCTTGGCAATAATAAAATCTCCTAGAACATCTGTATTAAATTCTACTCGGCCACAAATAGCATCTTCGAAAACTATTTTTTCGCCTTTAGGGGTTTTAAGACGAATAACGAAAGATTTGCCTGCTTTTAAGTTTTGCTCCACTTCTTTCGGCAAGAGAGAGCGACATTTGCCTGTATAATGAGGGGGTTCTCCGATACTTAGCTGATACTGGCGTTGAGCTTCTAATTCTTCTAATGAACAAAAACAATAATAAGCTTTATCCTCATCAAGTAATTTTTGGATATAACGCTCGTAGATAGAAATCCTCTCACTCTGCCGATAGGGTCCATAAGGCCCTCCGACATCGGGCCCTTCATCCCAATCTAAAGATAACCAATGTAAGTTTTCTATCATGTCCTTCTCCCAGCGTTTTTGAGAACGAATTTTATCCGTATCTTCTATACGAAGCACAAAAGTACCATTATTGTGCTTAGCAAACAAGTAATTAAACAAAGCTGTCCGGGCTCCTCCGACATGAAAAGGGCCCGTTGGGGACGGAGCAATTCTGACCCTGATGCCTCCTGTTCGAACCAATTTTAATCGACTATCTATCATAATAAAATTAAGCCTCTTTTAAATATTGAATAATATATCGGGCAATAGTTTCTGTTGCTTCAGGCTTAGCAAATGACAACGCTTTGGTTCGCATTGCTTTAAGAGTGTGTGGCTGTCGAAACAATTGATGCACAATTTCGCTGAAAAAATGTGGAGTAAAGTTTTTCTCTTCAATAACAACGGCTCTTTTCCCGTGATTAGAAAAAACATTAGCATTAATAATTTGATGGTCCCCCGCTACCGAGCTAGCGACCGGAACGAGAATACTGGGTTTCCCTAAAGCAGCAATTTGAAAAATAGCACCGGCCCCCGCTCGGCTAATGATTAAATCCGCTGCAAAATAAGCCCGACGCAATGTCCATTCATTAAGAAAAGGGTAAGGATGATAAGATTTTAATTGCTGGTCATTAGCCATAACATTAGAAATAGTTTTTACTGTCTTAAAATCTTTTTTTCCGCACTGATGAATAACGTTAAAATCATTAAGAAAAAGAGACAAAGACTCTAAGAGAACATTATTCATAAATTTACTTCCTTGAGACCCCCCTAAGATTAATAACACCGGTTTATTCCTCGTTAATCCTAAATCATCTTTAGCTTGCCAAGGATCTATCGGGACAAGAAGCTGTTTTCTAATGGGATTACCGACAACAATCCGTTTATTTTTATATTTGAGAGCCGTCCCGGAAAAAGAAACAAAAATCTCTTCAGCGGGGCGAGCCATCATTCTATTGGTTCGTCCCATCTCCACATCGGACTCATGAGTTAAAAGAGGAATTTGAAAAAACCAAGTCCATAATGATGCTGGAAAAGCACCATACCCGCCTTTACTAAAAGTTAAATCTGGAGAAATTAGAAAAACATAGAAAAAACTTTGAAGACAGCTGATGGGAAATTTAATCAAGATATCAACAAAATTCTTCAAAGAAAAATAACGCCGGATTTTCCCGCCAAGGGTAGAATACATTTTAACTCCCTCTTTCTTAAAAATTAATTTCGCAAACCGGTTTCCGGGACCGATAAAATAAAATTCAAACTTATTCGGAGAAATTCTTTTGATTTCCCTAATAATGGCCACAATGGGGTAAATATGTCCCCCACTTCCTCCTCCGGTAAAGAGAATTTTTAATTTCCTGGATTTATTAATTTTTTGATTGGCGGGCAACATTAAATAAAAATCCCATCGCAATTAATTCTGCTGTTAGGGCCGACCCCCCATAACTTATAAAAGGCAAAGGAATACCAGAAACGGGAATAAGTCCTATATTGGCTCCCATATGTATTATAGCCTGAATATCAATCCAGAGAATCACCCCTATGCCTAAAAAGCAAGAAAAATGATCTGAATTCTGAAGACATATCTTGAAGCCAAACCAGGTTAACAGCACAAAAAGTAGAATAACCATTGAAGCTCCAATCAAGCCTGTCTCTTCTGATATTATAGCAAAAATTGAATCACTCATCGAATGCGGAAGAAAGCCAAACTTCTGATTACTAAAACCAAGACCTTTTCCCAAAAGACCTCCCGAACCAATGGCTAGGATTTGTTGCCTGAGCTGATAACCACTGCTTAAGGGATCTTGCTCCGGATGAAGGAAAGTATTCAGCCGAGATAAGCGATAACCAGCCAAAGGAATAAAGACGGCTCCTAAAATCATTAGGATGTGAGTAATAGACATTAGTTTTTTCCATGAAATACCACTTATAAAATACATACCCAAAGACGTCCCCAGAATAATAATCAGGGTGCTCATATCAGGTTGCAATAGCAGAACAAGACCGATAATAAAAGTTGTTAGCCAAAAAGCAATAAAAAGCTCTTTATTCTTTGCTCGCTCTTTTAAGGCGGAGAGAAGATAAGCCCAATAAAGAATAAAAGATATTTTTAGAAATTCCGACGGCTGAAAACTAATTGATCCTATTTTAAGCCATCGGCTAGCTCCTTTTAAGCCCAATCCAACTACGGGTATAAAAGTAGCTCCAACTAAAATAAGACCCACTAAAAAAATATACGGTGTATATTTTTTAAAACGTTTGATAGGAAACCATAAAGCTATTGAGCCTAGCACCAGTCCCGGTAAAAATCCGTATAGAAGTTGATGAGTCAAGAAATAATAAGCTCCACCGGTCTTCTCTAAAGAAATCGGCATAGAAACGCTAGCTAAGATTAATAGTCCCCCAATAATCAAAGTTAAAACTACTCCTAAAAGACCATAAAAATTTACACCTCGATCTTTCATAATAAAGCTAATTTTTTTACCCATGTTTGAAACAATTCTCCTCTTTCTTTATAGTCTTTAAAACAACCAAAACTGGCCGACGCCGGCGAAAGAAGGCAAATTTTCCCCTTCCTCGTCCATTGATAAGCGAGTGAGACCGCTTTTTCCATGTTTTGAACTAAAAAATGCTGAGGGACTTTATAGTGATGTTTTTCTTCTTGAGCTTGTTTAAGAAGAATTGTCCAAATCTTTGGACCCGTATCGGGAAAAAGAATTAAAGTTTTGACTTCAGTTTTTATAATTTTCTTAGCAAGGGCATCAAAATCAAGATTTTTCTCTGACCCCCCTAGTATTAAGGTATCAACATCTGGCTTTAAACTTTCTAAGGCTTCAATAGTCGCTTCGGGAATAGTAGCGTTAGAATCGTCGTAAAAAGTAATTCCCTTGAAAATTCCAACCTTGGTTAAGCGATGCTCTAAAGAACGAAAATTCTTGACCGCCCGTCTAATCGATATTGAAGGTAGACCAAGCTGTCGACTAATTATAATTGAGGGCATAACATTCTGAAAATTAAATTTTCCAACTAAGGGAATTTCTGAAACCGGTATAATTTTTTCTTCTTGGCCATTTTGATGATCCCGATAGCAAATCCAACCATGGGAAATAAAGCAGAAAGCTTCTGGGGTGTCAACTAAAGAAAAAGGAAGTTTTTTTGCTCGGTTATCGCACACTGCTTCTCGTAATCGATGATCATCTAGATTGTAAACTAAATAATCTTTTTCAGTCTGATGACGAATCAAATTCAATTTGCTCTTTTGGTATTCTTCTAAGTCAGAAAAATAATCTAAATGATCAGAATATAAATTAAGAAAAACAGCTATCCAAGGGCTAGTATCCAGATCGGCAAGTTGATGCGAAGATAATTCAAAAACATAAAAAGCGTCTTTCTGCCCAAGGGACATATCTCCTTCAAAAAAAGAAAGGACGGGATGACCAATGTTGCCTACTAAATTTACTTTCAACTGGTTTTGTTTTAATACGTGATAAATTAAAGACGAAGTAGTACTCTTCCCCTTGGTGCCAGTCACCCCAATAATTTTAGATGGCGTATTTTCTATAAAAATCTTTGTCTGGGAAGTAATTTCTACCCCTTTCTCCCGAGCTTTCTGCAATAATGGGAGATGAAGCGGAATACCTGGCGAACGAATAATAAGGTTGTAATCTCCAGGAGAAACAGGAAAATCTTTTCCTAAATAAAACCGCAAATGATTATCTTGGTAAAGACTTTTTCTTAAAAACGGAGATAATTCTCTCTCCTGCTTTTGGTCAGCTAAGCCTATTTCTAAATTTGGAAAGAGAGAACGTAAAAATCTCAAAGAGGACTCCCCTTCTCGCGCTAAACCGACAAGCAAAATTTTCTTTTGCCCAAAATTTTGTAATTTACTCATGTGAAAAGACAATGTTCGCCTGAATCTTTTCGCCTAAAAAAGACTGACTAATAGACGAAAGATGATAAGGATGAGCGCTAAAGAAAAATTGATGACTCCCCTTCTTTAGTGTTTTATCAATCTCGGGGTGTTGTTCAAGAAAGTTTTTAAGGTTTGCGGCTAATCGTTGAGCCGGGTCAAGAATTTGAACGTGAGGAAGAGTTTCTTGGATAATTTTTCGCAATAAAGGATAATGTGTACAAGCTAAAACAAGAACTTCAATTTTATGATTTTTAAGAGGAGCTAAAGTCGCTTCGACAATCTCTTTTGTTCCCGGCTTATCAATCCAATTTTCTTCAACTAAGGGGGCAAATAAAGGACAAGCTTGGAAAAAAACTTGAGGGTTACTTTCTCTAAATTGATTCTGATAAAAACCGCTTTGAATAGTGGCCGGTGTCCCAATAATACCCAATCGCCGCCCTTGATTTTCTTTGACTATTTCTAAAAGCGGAGTGGTCATTTCAAAAACAGGCAAAGCAAAATCTTTTTTCAATTCCTGACCAGCAATCGTTGAAGAAGTATGACAAGCGACAACAATTACTTTAGCCCCTTTGTTTTTAAGCCAGGCCACGTTTTGGTGAGACCAAGCTCGAATTAAACGAGGTTCTTTTGTTCCGTAAGGCAGTCGAGCAGTATCGCCGAAATAGATAATAGAATAATTCGGCAATTTATCCGTCAAGGCCTTAACGACGGTTAATCCTCCCAATCCTGAATCAAATATTCCAATCATCTTATCCCAAAAGTCTAATAATAACGCCAAACATAGCCGCTATAAGGCCAATCACCCAAAACCTCATCGTTACTTTGTAATGAGGCCACCCTTTAGCTTCAAAATGATGATGGATTGGACTCGCTAAAAAGATTTTCTTCTGGCGAAATTTTTTAGAAAGAAGCTGTAAGATAACCGATCCTGATTCTATGAACAGCAAGACCCCGATAATTGGCAAAACCAACACCGAGTCCGTAAAGAAAGCAACAACAGTTAAAGCCGCGCAAAGGCCCATAATCCCCGTTTCTCCTAAATAAAATCGAGCTGGGGGAATGTTAAACCATAAAAAAGCCAATAAAGCCCCAACCAGAACCATACAAAAACTAGCTAAATCAATTTGCTGGCGGGAAAAAGCAATAATAGCAAAAGCGCTAAAAATTGAGATAAAAGTTCCCCCGGATAATCCGTCTAATCCGTCAATAACTCCGCCGCTATAAATAGCGAGCATCACCACGATAAAAGCAGGAATATACCACCAACCAAAAGCAATGTCACCGTTACCGGGAATATGCATAGATTGAGCTCCTAATTTAGAATAAAACCACCAGCCGCTCAACAATCCCAGGAGGGCCATGATAGAAATTCTCCAGAATAGACTCAATCCTCCGCCAACATATTTGCCCTTCCCCCGAATCTGAAGCAAGTCATCCGCTAATCCTAAAAGAGAAGCCCCTATAAGGACAGTCAAGGGAAGCCATGTTTGTCCCCGACTTAAAAAGTTGAGCTTAACAAACAAAGGGATTCCTGTTTTTGACAAAAGCATGATTAATAAACTGACAACCAGAGGAATTATCCAAACTAAAAGACCGCCCAATCTTGGTACGGGTTTTTCGTGCGGAAGATGCACGCGAGGAATGACCACTAGGTTTTGTCCGTCAATGCTTTTATCCTTTTTAATCGTCCTCCAGAGACGATATTTATACAAAAAATGCGTTAAAGGAGGAACCGCAATAAACGCTATGATAAACGATAAAAAACCAAGAAGGAGTATCTTGATAACATTAGTCGTTGTTGCTGCTGTTAGTAGATCCATAATTAAAAAGATAAAGATAAGCGCTGGGCAACCATTGAATTAAATCTTGAGTTTCCTGAAAACGATCCGGAGAATCTAAGACAATAGTCATTAAATATATTTCTTTTCCCGGTTGCTGAAAAATGGATAAGAGGCTTCCTCCGTGCCTCGGCAAATATCCTGTTTTTCCTCCGATTAAATAAGAGAATTTACCTAAAAGATCATTAGAATTAATAATCAGATGATGAAAATGTCCTTTGGGTGTTAATAATTGAAATTCAGGAGATCCGATCATCTCTTCTATGGTCTGATAAAAAGGGGTCTCCAAAAGATAATGAGTTAATTGCACTAAATCACAACTACTGGATAAATTAGTCCCTCTTGCCTCTTCTAGGCCCGTAGGATTCACAAATGTAGTCTGGTCTAATCCTAGAGCCACTGCCTTCTGATTCATATTTTTTACAAATTGACTCACCCCCATAGTTTCAGCTAAAGCATAAGCAGCATCATTGCTGGATTCCATCAAGCTCATTCTTAATAGGTCCTGAACGGTCCAAATATCACCTTCGCCCAAAAGACCGGCTTCTCCGGATTGGTTTACGGCTTCTTCGCTAATTCTAACTGAACGATCGAGAGGATAATGATCAACCGCAATCATGGCGGTCATCAATTTCGTCAAACTGGCGATAACAAAAGGATATTGATCATTTTTCGCAAACAAAACCCTATTTTGGTTAGGGGTTATCTCAACCACTAGAACAGATTGCGCTTGAAATTCTGGCTCTTCGATCAACCAATTTCTTATGGGCTGGTGTTCTTTAATAAAAAGACGCTGCTCTATTTTTAATCGAGCCAAATAAGAATCAGGGTTGCTTAATTTCCAATAAATAAAATCTTCGGCTACTTGAGAAACCCCATATATTCCCCAACCAATGGCAATCAGCAAAGCAATATTGATAATAACACTAATTGTTTTTTTTCTTTTCATGCAAATTATTAGAGTCTTTTGACAACTCTATGACTTTTAAATGCAACTCTTTAAGTTGAGCCTGGCTTACCTTTGAGGGCGTGTCCATCATTAAACTTCGGGAATCTCCCGTTTTCGGGAAAGCGACAACTTCTCTAATGCTTTTCTCTCCCAAAAGCCCCGTTAATAAACGCTCTAGACCAATGGCAATCCCGCCGTGCGGAGGAACGCCATACTGGAAGGCTTTTAAGAGATGACCAAATTGATTTTCTATTTCTAATTTATGATGCCCTAAAACTTCAAAAATAGCTTGCAACATTTCCCTCCGATAGGTCCTTAAACTTCCTCCTCCAATCTCTTGCCCATTGAGAACAATATCATACTGGAAAGCCTTAACTTTTTCTGGATATTTCTTAAGTTCTTCGATGGAATCAACCTGAGGGCGAGTAAAGGGATGATGAACCGCCGTCCATCTTTGTCTTGATTCCGTCTTTTCAAACATTGGAAAATCTATGATAAAGGCAAAGGCCATAGCTTGATCGTCTTTCGAATCTGGTCGCAAATCTGGTCGATCACTGTGATATTTCTTCATCGCCTCTTCGTAAGATATTCGTGGGAAAGGTGTTTCTAAAATATTCCTTTCTGGGAAAACACTACGGACTAGATCAATAATAAATTTTTCAATCAACGCGAGAATGTCTTCTTGCTCAACAAAAGACATTTCTATATCTAACTGGGTAAATTCAGCTTGCCGATCAGCCCGAGTATCTTCATCGCGAAAACAGCGAGCAATCTGGAAGTATTTTTCTAAGCCAGCCACCATTAACAATTGTTTGTACTGTTGAGGACTTTGAGGCAAAGCATAAAATTCTCCCGGATAAGTCCTCGAAGGCACCAAAAAATCTCTGGCTCCTTCCGGTGTTGATTTAGTCAGGATAGGAGTTTCAACCTCAATAAAACCCTCCTTGATTAAAAATTGACGAATAAAATTCTCAACTTTATGACGAATGATTAAATTACGCTTCATTCGAGAACGTCGCAAGTCAAGATACCGATAACGTAGTCTTTCTTCTTCGTTAATTTCATATCCTTCCCCTTCTATAGCAAATGGCAGGGGTAATGAAGACGAAAGAACATTAAGTCCTTGAGCGTGGAGTTCCACCTGACCGGTTTCGAGTTTAGGATTAATCATTCGTTCCGGTCTTTTTTCTATCTTTCCCGTTACCTCAATAACCCATTCCGCCCTTAATTCTTTAGCCTGAGGCAAACCCTTAGCAAAAACTACTTGGATAATACCCGAAGCATCTCTTAAATCAACAAAAATAATTCCTCCGTGGTCACGATAGGAATCTACCCAGCCGGCTATTTTCACAATTTCCTCTTCTTGCTTGCTAGCCTCGAGAACTAACTTCCGTTTCATTCTAACGAATATACTTCTTAATAATTTCCAAAGTATCTTCTGGATCGTGATCGGCTTTGATGATATAGGCCTTTGCTCCTAATTTGAGGGCCTCTTCTTCCGTAGCCGGATCGGTGTAGTTAGAAAACGCTAAAACAGGAATAGTCGATAAAGACTTGTCATCCTTTGTCCCCCTTAAAAATTCCAGACCGTTGCTCCCCGGTAAAAGGATATCTAGGAGTACAATATCAGGATTAATTTTTTTAGCTATTTCTATCCCCTGTTCTGCAGTTTCAACATTATAAACCTCAAAACCCGCCCTCGTAAATGTTTCGGTATACATCTTGACTAAAATTTTTTCGTCTTCAATCAAAAGAATTTTCTTTTCCATAATTAATTAAAAAATTAGATACTAAATTAAAAAAAACAACAAAAGTTCAAGAAATTGGAATATCACGTTTTTAATATTCCCCTAAATCAACAAGGGGGATCAACTTGTCTGCTTTTTAATAGTAATGCAATTTCTCGACTAAATCAAGGTTTGAGAGTCTTTCCCAAAAAACTGAATAAGAATTTTTGACTTTTCCTGACTCGAAATAATTTGGATCCCCTGCTCTTGCAATTGATTCTTTTGTCGTTGAGATAAATTTTGGGATTCTTCAAAAACCTTCAAAATTTCTTTTTCATTATCATCAGCGGCAATTCTATTAAGAGAAATCTTGCCGCAACCCGTACATTTATGGATTAACATTATTTCTCCTTGACGTGGACGGCCATATTTATCCTTACCCGCCTGTTTAAAAGCTAAGCCGATGGGCTTCATACCAGACTGGCACTGCGCCTGTCTATCCCCCGGCTTTTTTTCGTCAACATGCTTAGACCATAAACAAAATGGGCAATGATTACGATGAGCAGTTCCAATATCCTTAGAGAAAGAAACCTCTCTCCCACAATGGCAGCATCGAAAACATCCTTGTCCCTTTTCTTTCTGCAGAGTTTTTTCTCTTTTTTTATCTTTCGGAGGATTCATCAATGGTCTTTTTCCCCATATTATAATATTGATTTTTTCAGCCAAAAAAAGAAATTAACTTTTCCTCAAATGTGGACTTGGGGAGAGTCGAACTCCCGACCTCCACATTGCAAATGTGGCGCTCTAGCCAACTGAGCTACAAGCCCTTTTTCTAAGTGGGCATGGCAGGACTCGAACCTGCGATCTCTTCTTTATCAGAGAAGTGCTTTAGCCTCTAAGCCACATGCCCATAATATCAACTTGATTTTATCAAAAAAATATAGATCTCACAAGACAAAAGAAAATATATTATATTATTATCTTCCTGAATAAAACAAAACTTTTTCTTTTGCGTTAAAGACGCAAAAGAAAGCATTGTCTTTCGTTTCTCTTAAAAATAATCACCAAGGAATCTTTTCGCCTCCGCCCGTAGAAAAAGATTTAAGGTCTTTTTTTAGTTTTGCCTGATCTAATTTTAGAAGAAGCTCTACCCACATCGTTGATCCCTTGTCTTTGCCCGGACTCGTTGCCCATATTCTTCCCTGGTGCAGTTGAACAAATCTTTTAGCAATATAGAGACCTAATCCCGCTCCCGCTGAATGAAATTGCTGTCCCGCCAATCCTCGAGAAAAACTTTTAAAGATTTTACTCAATTCCTGCTTACTCATCCCCGCTCCCGTATCTTTGACTTGAATTTCTACAGCTCTCTCATCAATCAGCCTCAAACTAATTTCCACTCCCCCTTTTTGAGTGTACTTGAGACTATTATCAATAAGGTTTATCAAAACTTGTCTTATTTTCTCAGGATCGAATTGCAGAAGAGGAATTTTTCCTTTTGGTTTTTTCAATTTCAGATAAAGATGCTTTTCTTCAGCTTGGGGTTTAAATTCTTCTAAAATAGAAGAAATTAATTTTTCCAAAGAGGCATCCTGGAGATTCATCCTAAGCCTGCCGGTATCAATACGGCTAACATTCAACAATCGATTGGTTAATTTCACCAATCGGATAATTGATTGATAAACTTCTCGAAGGGGTTCACGAAATTTTGCCGGCGGTTGACCATAGACGTCACCATGTCGCATTAGAGATAAATATCCCCGAGCAGCCGTCAAAGGAGTTCTAAGCTGATGAGAAGCAATAGCCAAGAATTCAGTCTTGGCCTGATCCAGTTTTTTCAACGCTGTATTGGCTAGTTTCAATTGAGTAGTTATGCTTTCCAGTTGCTTTCTCCTCTTTATCTCCTTATGCACGCTTTTAATGAGTAATATTCCAAAATACACAAAAATCAAAAAGATAGCCACTTTAAACAATATAATAGGAAGGGATGTTGCTAAAAAAATATCAATAAAAAGAGCTACCGAAATCATTGCGGTCAGCATTTCTGTCATCACCACTCTTAAATTTAAGAAATGGTGACGCGTAATGGTATAACCTACAAAAAGAACATAAAGCGAAACAAAATAATTGCCAACAGGATATATCTTAATTAGTTGAGGGAAGAAATTAGTTGCTCCTCCCCCTAAACCAAAAATGATTGCAATCAAAATATATTTGATTTGCGTCTTTTTAACCCCTGTTTCTTTGAAATACCTTTGCATTAAAAGATAGCAAGAATAAAGGGCAACACTCAAGAAAAACAAAGGAAATAAAAAATACAATTTTCCTGGTTCTACCCAAAAGCGAAAACCACAAATAGAAGTCATCCCCTTCTTAAATAATGGAGACAAACTAAAAAGAACAAAGCCTAATCCTAATGCATAAACTGTACGAATTTGCGTTACAAAACTCTGAATTCTTTTCTGCCGATTCGGCTTAAGGAATACAAAAGTAAAATGCAGAAGAAAGATGGGAATAAAAATAGCAGATACATCAAGTAAAATTTGAGCTCTAAAAGCAGCACTTGCGTTAGTAGCAACAACCACCCCTAAAAATCCTAAACTCCAAGCAGCTACTGCAAAACTTACAGCGGCCCAAAGTTGATTAAGGAAAGTTTTTCTATTCGCAAAATAGACAAACGCTCCTAATAATAAACTGAGTACCGTGGTAATCAAGCAAGATAAAGCAAATGGCTCTAGAAGCGTCTTTCCAAGTTGGATATTAATTAATGACCACATTAAATTTCTTGTATTAAATTACTATTAAACTAATCTTTAATAATCATCGGGCCTTATCCCAATAATCAAGCACGGCCTAAGACTTGTAACAGAATTCGGTCTTTTTCTCGGACACTAATAACCATAAAACGTTCGGCTACTGCTACTGCTACTTATGTTGATTATAACTAAATCTATATTTTTCTCCAGCTAGCCTAGCTATCGCTAACATAATTTGATCCGTAATATTTTCCAAAACCTTTGGGTTACTCTGTTGCCCATAATATTGGTCAAAACTCATCGGCTTTCCTATCTTAATCTGACATTTTTTCAGATGAGGGCGCTTCTCATAACGAGACATAATCTCATAAGTACCAATCATACCTACTGGAATTACGGGTACTCTAGCTATCAACGCCATACGCGCTACTCCCGTAAAAGCCTTGTGTAATTTACCGTCATGAGAACGTGTTCCTTCGGGATAAATACCAATCGCTTCACCCTGCCTAAGCATCGACACTACTCTAGTAAAAGCCTGCCTTGCAGATTCCTTTCTGTGTGGACCATATCGTTCAACTTTAATTTGATTAGTAAGGGTCACAATCGGACGCCACCACTTTTTTTTAAAAAATATAGCTGCCGTTAAATAATGCATGCCTCTGGGAGCAATAGCATTAAAACAGATAAAATCGAAATAACTTTTATGATTTGAGGCAATAATTATTCCGCCTTTCTTGGGAATATTATTAATCCCATCAACTCGACCCACCCAGATCAGTCGAATTATAGGAAAAACAAAAATTTTCAAAAACAAATTTGTCAAATTTTGAATTGGTTGAGGAATATTTTCCATTTTCTAAGTTTAAACGCTAAACATTATCATACATTCTCGCTCTCCAATAAGCAAAACACACAAATAACCTACCTTACATATGTGGGCAAAAGTTTTTAAAAATTCACAATAAAACTTAATCTAAAACTAAATCACATTATAAAATTATATATTGTGATTTTAGCTTTTCTTGGAGTTTTCTCTTAATTGATAATAAAGGGTTTTCCCAATATGAGACTTCGGAATTTTGGAAACTAAAAGTATCTTATTGGGAATCTTGTAGGGCGTCAGAAATTTTTTACAAAAATCCGGTAATTCCCATTGCAGAGCCGTGGGCTCTTTATTTTCTTTGGTAGGAACGACATAGGCGGCTGGAATTTCTCCGAAATACATATCGGGATAACCGACAACCGCTGCATCTTCAACACCTGGATGTTGTTTCAAAACTCTTTCCACT
>CAYTGH010000007.1:0-14807 GCA_964437355.1 uncultured Candidatus Saccharibacteria bacterium
AATCTTTGAAGACAGGGTAGCAATAGAAAGCCCCGGCTTGTTTCCTTATAATATTACACCCGCAAATATCGGAAGAGTGCGAGCCGAAGGATATAGGAACGATTTGTTAGTAAAGCACTTAAGAGAGTTTCCTTCGCCGCCAAATTTAGATCAAAATGAAGGGGTAAAAGCAATGCGTTCAGAAATGAAAGCGCAAAATCTCTATCCGCCAATCTTTTTGACATATCCAACTTTACAAGATGCGATTCGGGTTATTTTATTAAATGAAAAAGTGGCAACAGAATGGGAAAAGGTAAGTTTTTATCTTGAAGAAAATAAATATATTACCAATGAAAAAGCAAGGGAACTAACAGGTATTATGCAAAGAGATAGGATGACGCAGATATTGAAAAACTGGGTTGGGCATGGTCTTCTAATACAAATTATACCCCCCTCGGGATATGTAAAAGGAACAAAATATAGACTTCCCGGGACAACAGAATTGAAAAAATGAGCCGGTTTTACAAGATTTTTGAAAATCTTGTAAAAAACATAAGTACATAATTAAAGGTAATTTGAACAGCTTTATAAGATGAGTAAGTTATATTTACAAAATATCATAGATGATATTTCTTTTGAAAATTTGCCGGTGTGAAAATGCGACAATAAAAAGCAAGCCCTTTGGGCTTGAGTTAGTGTTACATTGATGGGGAATAACAAAATTGTGTTAGAAAAAGTCTTGCGCGGATTCTCGAAAAAACTACAGAAATTATTTGCCTTCTAATTCTAGTTTAAGTTCTTTCAAAAAATCAATTAAAAAATCAGTTCTTCTTTTGGCAATTTTTTTGGCTGTTTTTGTATGCATTCTTTCTGTCACTTTGAGCAATCTCTCATAGAACAGATCAAGGCCAAATTTTGAAGCATCTGGTTCACGATTTTCACAAAAAGGATCTTCATGGCTATAAAAGGGTCTTTTCATTTGCCCTGTCGATGAATAAGTTCTCATTATAGAGATTGCTCCCGTTGCTTCTAAACCATCGGCATCCTGTAAAATTTTTGACTCTAATAATTTTGGAACAATATTTTTACTAAATGAACACTCCATAATGCAAGTTTTTATTTTTTTTATTTTTTCTTTAGTAAAATTGCCAAAAGAATTCAATATTTTTTCTGTTGCTTCCGCACTTTGTTCCTGCGATTTATGTCTATTGGAATGATTTTTAGGATAAACAATTAAATCATGAAATAAAGCAGCGGGAACAATAATATCAAAATCGCCATTTTCTTCTTTTGTTATTCTTTCGGCATTGGATAATACTCTTAGTGCATGCTCAAAATCATGAGAAACATCAGTATCAGGAATTTTCTCTTTGGCGATTTTGATTAACTGATTTTTTAATTCAGAATTCATATTTATCTAAGATTGTTGTAGATTTAAAAAATTTTGATATAGTTCCAGATTTGGATAAAACTATGGCGCGCGTGCTGTAAGAAACGAAGCGATCAACGGAGATGACGCAAGGTCTTGAGTCAAAGGTGAAAATAATTTCGCTACGTTCTAATTTGGTGGGGATGGAGGGGATCGAACCCTCACGGGCTTACACCCAGAGGTTTTTGAGACCTCTTTGTCTACCAGTTCCAACACATCCCCTTAATCTTCCCGGTAGCCATTGTTGAGAACAATGCCGTATCTTATTTTATCTTGCTTGCCCTCGATGAGCAAGGACTTTTTTATAAAGTTGAGATAGATAATATCGTTTGAAAATTACAATAAGTTAGTCGTTTTAAAAAAGAGAAGGAGGGGGGAAATGTGTTCTTAGGGTAAACCTTGGAAAAGGTGGTTTACGATACTAAGAACAATTTTTCGACCCTCCATCAACGTGGGCTTCTTCAAATTTTTTCAAACTTGAAGAAAAGCCACACATAAGGAGCGAAGAGAAAAAAAGGAATTACACTACTTTCCCGATGTATGATCCGAAAGGGTAGTGATCGATCAGGTATTTCTGAATCAGCTTTCTTCCTTTCAGTGTGTACTTCTGGATGGGCTTGGCAATCAAGCTGGTGACTGTGCCTGATCCCATAGCTCTTTTATTAGAGGCTTTTTTCGACTTGATGATGCTTTGACTCATTACTTCAAGGAAATGAAGCAACCAGCCACTCATTACCAAGAAGAAAAACAGCAAGGTCATCCAGAATCCTTTCAAGCATTTCAAACACCACAACTTCCAATGCAATCCTGTCATTATCTCTCCTTTTCTCCTTATTCACTATTCACTTTAAACGAGCAAGCCAGTTTTTATGTTCCTAATTAATGATTAATCTCTAAGGAACAAAGAAAACTAGCACTTAACTTCCTTCTCTAACACTTGTATGATACTACATCGTTGATAATTTGTCAAGAGGTAAAAGACCGAGATTTTTCTTTTAAAACAGAAAATGGGAGTTAGTAATTGTTAAAAATATTTTAGCCTCCGGAATTAATTTCCCGAGGTTTTTTAGGATTTCTTCTTGATTATTCTAAAGTCCTTCTACTCTTTCCGATAACGGCACTTAGGATTACTACACCTTGTCTTTCCTTTTTTGTCTTGAATGAGCAGGGATTTACAAAGAGGGCATTTTTCTCCCGTTGGTTTACCCGAGAGAGTAAATTTACATTTGGGGTAATTGGAACAGGCGTAGAAAATTTGTCCTCTTTTATTTCTTTTCTCAATAATCTCTCCAATCTGGCATTGGGGACATTGAACGCCGGTTTTTTGAGAAGGGAGAGAGGCGGTGTATTTACATTTGGGAAAAGCAGAACAGGCGAAAAAATCTCCATAGCGGCCGGCTCTTTTAATGAGAGGGGCTCCGCAAAGAGGGCATTTCTTATTTGTTGGTTCCGTTAAATCTAATTTCGCCACTTCTTTGTATTTCTTATCAAGGTTTTGAATAAAGGGCTGGTAAAAATTTTTAATAACAGTCAGCCAATCCAATTTTCCTTGAGCAATAAGGTCTAGCTTTTCCTCTATCTTTGCCGTGAATTGAGAATCAACAATCTCAGGAAAATGTTTACTTAAGATTTCATCGACCATCTTACCGATTTTGGTCAGGAAAAATCTTCCTTCGTTTTTTTCGACATAATTTCTAGATTGAATGGTTGACAAAATAGGAGCGTAAGTCGATGGCCGACCGATACCCAAGGCTTCTAATTCTTTAATTAAGCTGGGCTCGGAATAACGAGCGGGGGGCTTGGTGGAATGCTGTTCGGTTGCTACTTCTAAAAGTTGAAGCTCCTCTTCTTTTTTAAGGGGAGGCAAGAGCTTTTCTTCAAAAGTTTTTTTGTAAATTTTAGAAAAGCCGTCAAATTTTAAGTGCTGTCCCGTAGATCGAAGAAGATAATCTCCGGCCTGGATATCAACAGTGGTTGTTGCTAAAACAGCGGGCTTCATTTGGCTGGCGAGAGTTCTTTGCCAAATAAGCTGGTAAAGGCGGTAAGCTTTATCAGATAATTTAGATTTCAATTTCTCCGGAGTATTGGAAATCTGGGTTGGCCTAATGGCTTCGTGAGCTTCTTGGGCGCCCTTAACCTTAATTATTCTATTTCTTTTTTGCCAATACTTTGAGCCGAGAGTTTTTTGGATAAAATCACTGGCCTGTTGCAGGGATAAATCGGAAAGATGAATCGAATCGGTCCGATGGTAGGAAATTAATCCTTTCTCGTAAAGATTTTGAGCAAGGCTCATCGTGAATTTACTGGAAAGATGAAGTTGGCGTCCCGCCGTTGCTTGAAGAGTACTTGTCCGGAAAGGCGTCGGTGGCTGGATGTTCTTTTCTTTTTGGATAAGGTTGGCCACCTTGAAGGTTGCTTTTTCTAAATCATTTTTGATAGACAGAATTTTTTCTTTTTCTAAAATTCCAGGAGGAATAATTTTCTTTTTTTGGATAGAGATCAGTTGAGCCGTTAAGGGGAGTTTAGTTCCCTCGGGTTGCAAGATAGCGGCCAGTGTCCAGTATTCTTGCGGATGAAAACTGTTTATCTCTTTTTCTCTTTGAGCGATTAAGCGCAAGACGGCTGATTGGACTCTCCCGGCTGAAAGATGGCGCATAATCTTTTTCCAGAGAAAAGGAGAAAGCTTATAGCCCACTAAGCGATCGAGAATACGCCTTGCTTGTTGAGCGCTGACTAATTCTAAATTGATGTGGCGGGGATGTTTCAAGGCTTCTTTAATGGCCGTCGAGGTGATTTCATGGAAGGTAATGCGCTGGCAAGTTGCTGGGTCTAATCCTAAAACATGGGCGGTATGCCAAGCAATAGATTCTCCTTCGCGGTCTTCATCAGTGGCGAGAATAATCGAAGAATGTTTTTTGGCTTCTTCTTTTAAGGCTTTGACTGTTTTCCGAGCGCCAGCGGGAATAATATAATGAGGCTCAAATTTATGTTCAACGTCAATCCCTAATTTGCTTTTAGGAAGATCACGAACATGCCCGCGAGTAGCGGTTAAGTCGTAGGAAGAATCAAGGAAGCGTTTAAGGGTTGTTGCTTTGGTTGGACTTTCAACAATGACAAGAGTCATAATTAAGACTTGACAAAAATAACTTATTCTGGTATATTATGAATACTCGTTTCCGTTCTTTCTCCTGCCTATAAGTAGAGAAATAAGATCTTCCTCCTTAAGTCTTAGAGTATCTTCTAATTTTAGGGTTAAGCGGGTTATCTCGTTATGATCCTGGAGGCTTATAGGCAATAGAAAGAATAGAGACCGGGGAAGGAGTAGCTAGTCTACTCCTTTTCTGTATTTAATTCTTGGTCTAAAACAATAATAGCTTGGCGAATGATTTTGCGAACGATCAGGCGTTGAGAGAAGTTAAACTTATGAAGAACAAAAGCCCGGCGGTCTCGAAGGGGTTCTTTGGGTTTAATGCCAAGCCGTAGTCGATGGAAATCTTGATTATCTAAATATTGAATAATAGAAGCGACTCCTTTATGCCCCGCTGCTCCCCGACCGTAAACAATTTTGAATTCCCCAAACGGAATGTCAAGATCGTCGTGGATAACCCAAATGTCCTCGGGGGGAAGATTAAATTTTTCTTGAAGTTGCTTAACGGCCCGGCCAGAATGATTCATAAATGTTTGGGGCTTCGCTAAGATAATTTGGATTCCATCTATTTCGGCTGTGGTTAAGCGAGTTTTTAAAGAAGGATCAAATTGAAAAGAAGAAAAATTTTTGATTTTTCGAAATTGATCAAGGAATTGAAAACCAAGATTATGGGGCGTCGATTCAAATTCTTGACCAGGATTACCCAGGCCGATAATCAATTTACTCATAAATTTTCAAGTTTATTCTAGCACTTCTTGCTCAAGAAGGAAATTTCCGTTATAATAAACAAGAAAATGAAAAATTTTCTTTCTTTTATTCTGGATGTCATAAAAATAGTGGTGATTGCCTTGGTGATTGTTTTACCTATCCGCTATTTTTTATTTCAACCTTTTTTAGTAAGTGGTTCGTCAATGGAGCCTAATTTTCATGATGCCGATTATCTCATTATTGATGAGATTTCTTACCGTTTTCGCGTTCCCAATCGAGGAGAAGTTATTGTATTCCATTATCCTTTAGCTCCCTCTGAAAGATTTATTAAGAGAATTATTGGTTTGCCAGGGGATACATTAACGGTTCAAGACAACCAAATAGATATTGAAACTAGTGCGGGAGCGAAACAGGTTTTAAATGAATCGTCTTATTTTAAGATCCCCCCGTCATTAAACGATTTTTCAATAAGCTTAGGAGCTAATCAGTATTTTGTTATGGGGGACAATCGAAATTTTTCTTTTGATTCTCGAAGCTGGGGACCCGTGCCGAAGGAAAATATTATTGGCCGGGTTTGGCTTAAGCTTTGGCCTTTTTCTCAAGTCAACGTTATTCCTTTGCCAAACTATTAAATATGGAAAACAAAAGCAATTCATTTCGCACCCCGAGAGGAATGAAAGACATTCTGCCAGAGGAGATGCGTTATTATAATCGGATTGAAAATGTCTGTCAGCGTTTAGCCACAGAATATAATTTTCAAAGAGTGAATTTCCCGATTCTTGAAGATGCTCAGCTTTTTCAAAAGGGAATAGGTTTAGCGACTGATATCGTTGAGAAAGAAATGTTTCTTTTGCCGGCTAAAAGAGGAAAACAATTAGCTCTTCGGCCGGAAGGAACCGCTTCGGTTGTCCGTCTTTATTTTCAGGAAGGGCTTAAAAGCTGGACTCAACCAGTTCAGCTTTGGTATTTTGGCCCTTTTTTTCGGCACGAATCTCCTCAAGCCGGCCGTTATCGACAATTTTATCAATTGGGATTTGAAGTTATTAACGGAGAAAGTTCGGCCCTTGATCTTCAGCTGATTCAGCTTTTTTATAATCTTCTAAAGGAACTGCATTTGAAAAATATTCTTCTTGAGATAAATAGTCTTGGTTTACCCGAAGAAAGAAAAGAATACCGCCAAGCATTAGTTTCTTATCTGCGAAAGCATTCTCGCGAGCTTTGCCCTGTTTGCCATGATCGTTTAATAAAAAATCCTTTTCGTGTTCTAGATTGTAAAGAAGAAGGTTGCCAAGAAGTGGCCCGAAGAGCTCCGCAGATGATTGATTATCTATCCAAGGAATGTCATAATCATTTTAAGGAAGTTTTGGAATTCCTTGATGAACTTAATATTCCCTATCGTCTTAATCCTTATTTAGTGCGCGGCTTGGATTATTACACGCGAACGGTTTTTGAATTTGTTATTAGCGAAGATGGAACCGACGTGGAAGCATCGAGGAGCCATACTCTTATTGGCGGTGGACGCTATGACCGTTTGGCAGAATTGATTGGCCAAGAAAGACTTCCCGCTCTCGGAGGAGCCGGTGGCGTTGAAAGGATTATTGAAGCAATGAAAGAACAGGATGTCAGAATGTCTTCGCCTAGAAAACCTGATGTTTTTTTAGCGCAGTTGGGCGCGCGGGCTAAAAAAGAAGCCCTTCAATTTTTCGAAGAGTTGAGAAAGGAAGGAATTAAAGTTGTCGCTACTTTTGATAAGGACTCATTGCGCACGCAATTGAAAAGGGCTAATCAATTAGGAGTAAAATATACTTTAATTATTGGCGCTCAGGAGGTGACTCGTCACCGAGTGGCGGTGAGGCAAATGGATCAGGGAGGACAGAAATTAATAGACAGAGACAAAGTCATCAGTTTTTTGAAAAAGAAATTATGAAACGACTAACATGAAAGATTGTGTGTTCTGTAAAAGAATCAGCGAAGAAAAATCAGCCGATTTTGTTTATCAAGATGAAAAAGTTGTTGCTTTTGATGATTTACATCCCCGGGCCAAGGTGCATGTTCTGATTGTTCCGCGAAAACATATTCCCACCATCCGAGAGATAGAAGAGGAAGATAAATCATTGATGGGTCATTTAGTGTGGGTGGCTAAAAAAATTGCTCAAGATAAAGGTTTGACTAATTACCATTTAATTTTTAATGTTGGGGTACAAGAAGTATTCCATATACATTTACATTTACTTTCTTCAGATTTTAAACTATTATTGTAAATCCTTTAAACTATTGTTCTAAACTTATATGTCTTTAACAGTTCAAAGAAAAAGCGGGGAAAACAGCATAAGCCTGATTAACCGCTTTTCCAAAAAAATTAAACGAAGTAGGTTTTTACGAGAGGTGCGGGCGATGAATTATCATCAGCGCCCTAAAAGTGATGCTTTAAAAAAGCGGTCGGCTTTAGCAAAAAAGGCGGCTAGCAAAGAATACCATCGTCTTCGCAAGTTAGGTAAAATTTAATTTATGGCTTCGCGGTCATTGATAACAGCTTTAGATATCGGGACGCGAGTGATTAAAGTTTTGGTGGCTAAAAAATCCTCTCCGCAAGGAGAGATTGAACTCGTAAGCTTAATAAAAGCACCAACCCGGGGAATAAGCCGGCGGGGAGTTAGTAATGACGAGCAGTTAATCAATGTTCTTCGGGAAATTATTCACCAAGCGGAACAGGAATCCTCTCTAAAGATTAGAGGGGTTTATCTTAATGTGGGCGGAAGCCGTTTTAAGGCCATTCCGACCCATAGCCTAGTTTCTGTTTCTCGAGCGGATAGAGAAATCTCCCAGGAAGATATTAATCGTGTTCTTCAAGCGGCTAAGATTATTAATCTGCCCTCGAATTATGAAATCTGGGGGGTTGTTCCTAAAGAATTTATTATTGATGACCAAAGAGGTATTCAAAAACCTTTGGGTATGAAAGGCGCTCGCTTGGAAGTTGAAGGACTTCTTCTGACGATCTTTACTCCTTACCGAGAAAAAATAGAAAGAGTAGTGACTAAAGCGGGGTTGGATATTAAAGATACATTGATTAGTTCCCTGTCTAGCGCGGAAGCAGTTTTGACTTCTCAAGAAAAAGAAAAAGGAGTAGTGGTTGTTGATATCGGGGCCGGTTTAACGAAGATTGCTATTTTTAAAAACGGAGCCCTCATCTGGACCGCTATGCTACCCCTGGGTTCAGAAAATATTACTGACGATTTAGCCGTCGGCTTGCAAGTAGATTTTTCTCAGGCGGAAGAAATGAAGAAAGGACTAAAATCTTCTTTCAGCCCCGGCCGGAGTAAAAAAGGCAAAACAGCTCCGGGGGAAAAAGAGCAGATGAAGATTATAAGACCGAGAGTGGAAGAAATTTTAGAGGAGATAAACAAGCAAATCCTAGCTGTTTTTCACCGTCAAGACTTACCGGCGGGTGTTATCTTGACGGGAGGGGGAGCGAAACTCAATGGCTTGGAAGATTTAGCGAAGAAGGAATTCAAGCTCCCAGTCAGATTAGGCTACTGTTCTAAAATTTCCGGTTTAGAAAAAGATATCAGTCTTTCAACAGTAGCGGGCTTAGCTTTAATAGCGGGTCAAGAAGGGCCGCATCCAATCAGTATTTTTTCTTTTTTTAGGAAAATATTGAGAATTTTTATTCCCTAAGTTATGGAAAAAAGATCTGTTATTAAAGTTGTTGGCATTGGTGGCGGAGGCGCAAACGTCATTGCCCGGCTGGTTGAGGAAAAGATCCAGGGCGTGGAATTAATTGCTATCAATAGCGACGTTCAAGACTTGCGTTCAAAAAAAGCTGATTTAAAAATTCAAATTGGCTATAAATTAACCAAGGGCTTAGGCACCGGGATGAACCCGCGATTGGGCCAGAAATGCGCTGAATTTTCCCAAGGCAGAATTCAAGCCGCTCTGAAAGGAAGTGATATTGTTTTTTTAGTTTTTGGAGCTGGCGGGGGAACAGGCACCGGAGCGGCTCCGGTTATTGCTAAAATTATTGATAAAGAAACTTTAGTCATTGCTGTGGCGACGACTCCTTTTCCCTTTGAGGGAGGGGTAAGAAAAAAAGTTGCTAACTTAGGATTAAAAAAACTGGAAAAGGAAGTTAATGCTCTCTTGGTTATTTCTAATAGTCAGCTTTTAGAAGCGGCGGGAGAACAAGCTTCTGTAGATGAAGCCTTTCGTCTTGGAGAAGAGGTTCTTTTAAAGGCGGTGAAAGGCGTTTCTGACTTGGTGACTTCTTCCGGTTTTGTGAATCTTGATTTAGCTTCCCTTAAGACTTTTATGGAGAAAGCCGGTCCAGTTTTATTTGGTGTTGCTTCCGCCCGGGGTCCTAGTCGGATTAACCAAGCAATCTACCAAGCTCTCCATTCGCCTCTTTTAACCATACCGGTTGAAAAAGCTCGGGGGGCTTTGCTTAATATTGCTAGCGCTGGTGATTTAAAGATTAGTGAATTTCAAAAAGCTACCCAAATAGTGGCTGATAACTTGCGCCCGGGAGCAGAATTAGTCTTTGGGACATCGGTTGATTCATCTTTAGGAGGAGGCTGGGTTCGCGTGACGGTTATTGTTTCCGGCTTTCGCCCAGAATCATAAATCAGCTTATGCCGAAAAAGATTTCCGCCTCTCAATTATTTATCTTTTTTCTCCTCTCTTTTCTTGGAGGAGTTTTTTTAAATTCTTTTTTTGAAATTCCATTGTTTCTTGTTTATGAATTACTAGGATTGGCTCTCTTATTTTTGATTTTCTCTATTTTGAATAAAAAAAGCTTGATTTTTTTTGTTCTCTTTTTAGGGTTGATAGGTGGCATCGGGCGCTTCCAGTTTACAGAAAAGATATTGAGAGATTCTCCCATTAGAAATTATTTTTCCCAAGAAGTGGCGGTTGAAGGATGGGTTTGCCAAGAACCGGAGATTTCTGATGTCCGTCGGGAATGCGTACTTTGTCTTTCCTCTCTGAATGATAATCAAGGAGTCCAGAAAATGTCAGGATCGGTTCTGTTGACGACGAATCTTTATCCGGCCTACCAATACGGAGATCGTTTAAGGGCGCTTGGTCAAATTCAAGAACCTTCTGCTTCAAATTTTAATTATCAAGGTTATTTAGCTCGACAGGGGATAACGGCCTTAATGGCTCATCCTTATCTTGAAAAATTATCTGGTTCTCAAGGATCCCCATTTAAAAAATTGGCCATAGAAGTCAAGACTAAATTGAAAAAAGTGATTGACAAGGCTTTTGCTCTTCCGTCCTCGGCTTTACTTAAAGCAATGTTGCTCGGAGATCGTTCAGATCTCTCGGCGACTTTTAAGAATCGACTGGCGGCTATCGGCCTTATCCATCTTATTGCTATTTCTGGCCTGCACCTAGTTATTCTTTCTAATCTACTTTTAATTTTTGCTAGAGGTCTAAAATTGAAAGAGTCATGGGCGGTGGGCCTCACTTTAGCTTTTCTCTGGATTTTTGTTTTTATGGTTGGTGGCCGGCCTTCTATTATGAGAGCGGCGGTAATGAGTAGCTTTCTCTTGATTGGAGAAATAATACACCGTCCAGCTTCCAGTTTGCGTTCTTTGGTTTTAGCGGCATTTCTTCTCTTATTGATTAACCCTCTTTCATTAAGAATGGACGTTGGTTTTCAATTATCTTTCTTGGCGGCCTTGGGTATTGTTTGGCTAAAACCGCTCTTAATGAGAGGGAAGAGACGTTCTTTTCTTTTGGATATTTTGGGGACAACTTTCGCAGCTCAGATTCTTGTTTTCCCAATTCTTCTTTATACTTTTGGTCAGGCTTCAATTATCAGCCCCTTAAGTAATGTACTGGTAACTCCTTTTCTCCCTTTATTTTTTGCTCTCGGATTTAGCGTTGTTCTTTTGAGCGCTAGCTTTTCATTTTTGATTCCTTTTGGACAAGTTTTGCTTTGGCCTCTTCTTTGGTATTTAATTTCTATTATGAATTGGCTAAGCCGCTGGCCGGGCATTGTTTGGAGAACCGCTTTTCCGTGGTGGGGTTTATCTTTATTTTATTTTATCATCTTCGGTATTTTTATTTTTCGTGATTCTCTACGCCTTTTCCCTTTTTCCCATCTTCCTTTCCAAATTTCTGGAAGATGTTAGAATTAGATTATCTTTTAATTTCTATTATCTTTATTAATTTCTATTGTTTTAATTATTGTTTTAATTTATGAATTTTAAAAGATTTCGCTTTAATTTAGGGCCAGCTGAAGTTGCTTCTTTAATTTTAATCGTTCTCCTTCTGGCAACGGCTTCGCATTTGATAGTCAATTATCGCCAAGCTAATCAGAGAGATACTCAGCGCGAGGAAAATATTGAGATTTTATCTCAAAGTCTTAATCGCTATTATATCGACCATGGAACTTATCCCAAAAGAGACAGCGGCGCTCGGCTAGAAGAAGATCGTGGCTTACAAACGGATCTTTATACTTACCTAGAAGGCAAGACTCTTCAAGATCCTCTTTATCCCAAGACTTATAAAATGGGACAGATTAGAGAAACTTATTGTTATTTCTACCGGACGAAAGATGGGGGAGCGGAATACCATTTATTTGCCAAAAAGGAAACCAAAAATAATTTTTTGGAAGCTTACTCTTCTAATGGTCATGATATTGCTTGGACGGGTAGCCAGCCCTTGGCGACGGTTATTAATAATGCAGACATCCCTTTTGTTTCTTCCGACCCTTCTCATCTTCGAGTAACTGCTTCCCAAAAAGTTAAAGCGAGCGGCTTGATTTCTAATTTAGCCTCTAACCAAATTGAAGTAGGTTCTGCGGGAGTCAATGATAGTGCCAATGGTCCGCTCAAGGGGCTAGACTTGTCAGCGGCTAATCAAATTAGCTTTGATTTGCAGCAAAATCAAACCGGAGAGAAAGTTCTTGCCTTTTTGGAAAAATCTCAGTTCCTATCTTCGGGGGAAAACAATGCCCGGGACATGATTGAAGATGACCAGTATCTTTATATAGTTTTAGAAACTTCCCCGGCGAAAATTGTAAGAATTTCTAAAAAAGATTTTTCAACAGCGACAACAAAAACTTTAGCCACTGGGGAAAGCAAAGCCAAGACATTGATCCAAGATGACGAATATCTTTATATTGGCTTGGATACGACTCCGGGTAAAATTGTCCGATTAGCTAAAGATGATTTTTTGACAACAACGACTAAAGTGCTGGGCGTTAATCAAAAAGGAGTTTACGCCCTTGCTCAGGATCAAAATAATATTTACGCTGGTTTAAATACTGATCCGGGACAAATTGTTAAGATTAATAAGCAGACGTTTCTGGCAACGGTTTTATCTTTAGATCCTGGAGAATCGTATGTCTATTCTTTAATAATCGATGGAGATTATCTTTATGCCGGGCTTCAAACTAGCCCCGGGAAAATTGTTCGGATTAACAAAAACGATTTTTCTACAAATGTAAAAACCCTTTCTCCTGACGAAGATTATGTTTATAGCTTAACGCAGGATAATCAATATGTTTATGCTGCTCTAGCCACTTCTCCCGCTCGCATGGTGAGAATGGCCAAAGATGATTTTTCAACGGTGACGAAGATCTTAAATCGGCAACAGGTTCTGGCGGATGACATTGATCAAGATGCTAATTTTATTTATATGGCTTTAGCCACTTCTCCGGCTAGAATTGCCAGAATTTCTAAAGCGGATTTTTCGCTAAGAGTTGTTCTTTTAACTTCGCAGGAAGACAAAGCGAGAGCGGTGTTATCTTCTGGCGATTACATTTATGTTAGCGTTGATACTTCTCCAGCTAAAATTATTCGTTTTAAGAAGACAAGTTTTGATAAA
The DNA here is from genome assembly GCA_964437355.1 of uncultured Candidatus Saccharibacteria bacterium. Classification (GTDB taxonomy): domain Bacteria; phylum Patescibacteriota; class Minisyncoccia; order Minisyncoccales; family UBA1441; genus CAYTGH01. The sequence goes on from CAYTGH010000007.1 coordinate 13,095, forward strand.
GCAGATTTTGCCCCCAAAGAAGAAGTGAAAACTTTAATTGGGTCAGCTCAAAATTTATCGAGCATGGTTCAAGACCGAGATTATATCTATATTGGTTTAAGAACATCTCCCGCGATGATTACCAAAGTTTTCAAAGAAGATTTTTCACAAATGATTTCCCGGCTTCTTCCTTTAGGAGCAGACCAGATTACTGATATGGTGCAGGATAACGATTATTTATATGTTTCTCTTTATACTTCCCCGGCTAAAATTGCTAGAATTTCTAAAGCTAATTTTTCTGTTGACGTTTATTTTTTAGGTCATGAATTTAATCGGGCTCAGGCTATTACCCAGGACAGCGATTATCTTTATGTGGCCATGGATGTTTACCCAGCGAGAATAGCTCGGGTTAATAAAAAAGATTTTTCTGATATTCGAGCCAAAGTTTTACCCGAGGGCTGTGACCGGGCTCAGACCATTATTCAGGATGACCAATATATATACGTGGGTTTGGCTGGCCGGCCGGCGGGAGTGGTTCGTCTTAACAAAGATGATTTTTTCACTGTCAAACTAAAATTTTTAGAGTCTGGTCAGGAAAACATTAAGAGCATGGTTCAAGACGACAATCATCTTTACCTGGGCTTGAATACAGAACCCGGACAAGTCATTAGGCTTTTGAAATCAGATTTTGATACAACCGTTGCTAAAGTTTTAGACCAGGGAGAAGACCATTGCCTGTCTTTAGCCCAGACGTCTGATTTTGTCTATGTCGGCTTGGGGACAGAGCCAGCCAAAATCATTCGTATTTCTAAAAGCAATTTTTCTTCGGTAAGCAAAGCTTTAGCCAGTGGCGAAAATTTTGCTCAATCTATTCTTCTTGATCAAGATTTTGTTTATTTGGGCTTGAGTACAAATCCTTCTCAAATAGTTCGACTCCTCGATTTTGAAATGATTCCCGAAGTCAAAACGGCTAATAATTTTCAACGATACAGCTTTAGTTTATTTTCTTTGTCAGATAGACAAAAATTTAAAGATCGTTATGATAAAATTGTTTTCAATCCTTATCGCCAGTCCAAGAATTTTTCTTTCTATGTTGACAATATTACTTACAACGAATAATGTTGAAGAGGATTGTTTTCAGTTTTTCTCGCGCTTGGCAGGGGTTAAAAACGGGTTGGTGCCGGGAATATAGCCTGAAGGTATTCGCCTTAATAGCTGGATTAGTCGTGATTGGTATATTGGTTTTGCATACTTCGCGTTTGGAAAGTGCTATTTTGATATTGACGATATCCGTTATGTTTAGCTTAGAATTGCTAAATTCCCAGATTGAAAGGTTCCTCGACCTGGTCTCGCCGCAAAAGAGCCAATTAGTAAAAGAAATTAAAGATCTTTCCGCCGGAGCTGTTTTGGTGGTAGCGATGGGGGCCGTGATTATTGGTTTTCTTATTTTTCTTCCCCATTTAGTGGCGTTACTAAGGTAAATTAAGGTAAATTCATTGAAGTTATCAAAATGTTTAAAGGCGTATTAAAAAATTTTAGTAAAAAACAGAAAACTATTTTTTTGTTTTTAATTTTAATCGGCGGACTTTATCTGCTGGGATTCTATTATCGCAATAATTCTTCACCCGTTGTCACCGCTAATGGTTTTTCTAATTTCACTCTCCAAACAAGAGTGTCACGTTTAGAAGAAACGGTGGCGATTCTCGAACAGAAAGAGAATCAGAAAGAGAATCA
>CAYTGH010000008.1:0-13661 GCA_964437355.1 uncultured Candidatus Saccharibacteria bacterium
CTGAGGGAAATGTTATTCGAGTTCATCCTATGGTCTGTTCGGCTTTTAATGCTGATTTTGATGGTGATCAGATGGCAGTGCATTTACCTTTATTTCAAAGAGCACAGAAGGAATCAGAAGAACTCATGCTCTCTGGAAAAAATCTTCTTATGCCCGCCACGGGCTTGCCCATTGTGTCGCCAAGACAGGACATGGTTTTCGGTATTTATTCCTTAACCACTATTCAAGAATCTCTTTCAGATCAAAAAACAAAAGTTTTCCATAGTGCTGAAGAGTCTATCTTAGCGAAAGAATCTGACTTGATAGAACTGAGAACGGCCATAAAGGTTTGGATGCGACCAAATATTTCTTCAGAGCCCACTTTAATCCGGACGACGGTCGGTCGAATATTCTTTAATCAAGCTTTGCCAAGTGGCTATTCTTTCTTTAATAAGCAGGTTGATTCTTCAATTTTGCATAAAATAACAGGGGATATAATCAATAATTATTCTGGAGAAGAAGCTCAAAAATATTTAGATAAAATTAAAGAAATGGGGTTTGAATATGCAACCTTGTCTGGATTAAGTTTATGCGTTGACGATTTTGTTGTTCCTTCACAAAAGCCTCGATTATTGAAAGAAGCGGATCAGAGTGTAGAAAAAATTACAGAACAAGTCCAAAAAGGATTTCTTACTTCTCCAAAAGCGATTCAGAAAATTATACGGATTTGGACTGAGGTTAGTGCTCAACTTAAAGAATTGGTTTCTAAATCTTTGCCGGAAGACGGCCCAATTTATTCTATGGTGGCTTCGGGTTCGAGGGGGTCCTGGGCCCAGCCTCTTCAAATGTGTGGTATGAAAGGATTGGTTGCGAATCCCGCGGGTCGGGTTATTGAATTACCCGTTAAAAGTTCTTTTAAGGAAGGGCTTGATATTCTTGAGTATTTTATTTCGACTCATGGAGCTCGAAAGGGGCAAGCCGATAAATCTTTAAGAACATCGGCAGCGGGTTATTTAACGAGGCGCTTAGTAGATGTTGCTCACAATGTTGTGGTTAGAGAAGAAGACTGCAGAGACAAAGAGGGGATAGAAATTTTAAGAAATGATATTATTGCTCAAGGGAGATATTTTGCTTTAGAAATTGTCGGCCGAATAGTTTTAGATAGTGTTATAAATCCAAAAGATAAGAGCAGGATTGTTGCTAAGGGGCAAATTATCAATTGGGATCAAGCAAGGAAAATAGATACTTTAGAAATTAAAAAAGTAAAAGTTAGAAGTCCTTTAACTTGCAAAACTATTGATGGAATTTGTCAAAAATGTTACGGCTGGGATTTAGGCCGCAACAAATTAGTGGACTTAGGCGAAGCCGTCGGCATCGTTGCGGCTCAAGCTATTGGTGAACCGGGAACCCAATTAACAATGAGGAGTTTTCATTTAGGAGGGGTAGCTGGTTCAGGAGCTATTACTCAAGGCTTGCCGAGAGTAGAAGAACTTTTTGAAGATCGTGTTCCAAAAAGAAAAGCAGTGATTGCTTTTAAACCAGGGAAAGTCAGCAAGATAGATATCAAGAAGAATATCATCTCCATCAAAGGGAAAGAAGGAACGCAGGATTATCAAATTCCAGAAGAATATATGACTCTCGTTCGAGTGGGAGACCAGTTGAAAGCAGGACAGGCGCTATCGGAAGGCTCAATTCAGCCTAGTCAGTTGTTTAAACGTTTTGGTTCTCAGATGGCGGGAAAGTATCTTCTTGATGAAATCCAAAAAATTTATGTTTCCGAAGGAGTAAAAATCCATAGTAAACACATCGAAACAATTCTCCGACAAATGTTTTCTCAAGTAAGAATTGTTGATGAAGGCGATAGTTTATTAGGGAAGAGAAAAATAATGAACAAATACGACTTAGAAGAAATTTGTCAATCGTTATTGAAAGCCCACAAACAATTACCGACATCTGAACCTCTTCTATTGGGTGTTTCGAAAATATCTCTGCGTTCTAATAGTTGGCTATCGGCTGCTTCTTTTCAAAGAACGCCCCAGGTACTTATTGATGCTGCTTTACGCAATGCGAAAGACGAATTGAGAGGTTTAAAAGAGAATGTTATAATAGGTCAAGTGATTCCCGTGGGCACGGGTTATCGTCGTAAATTTAATAATAATGCCCAAGAAAGCGAAGACAAAAAGAAAAAATCAAAAGACAAGAGAGACTAAAAAGTATCCGCAGAGTAATAAAAAAATACCCTTATCATTGAAAAGGGCGTTAATATCTGTTGCTTTAATGATTGGAGCGATGATTGTTGTTCTTTCTTTTTTCCAACTTGCTGGACTAGGCGGTCGATGGATCGGTTATTTTCTATCTAATCTGGGCGGGAGAACGATTTTGCTAGTGCCTTTCTTTTTAACGGGAATAGCAATTATTCTCTTGCGGAAAGCATGGGCCAGGAAAATTTGGATAATTGTTTTAGGGATAGCCCTTATTGAAAGCGGGTTAGCCGGGCTGCTAACGATCAATAATCTTAAGCAAAATATTCAAGGGCCCTTTCAACAATATGGAGGCTGGATTGGTCAAATTTTAGCCTTTCCAATTTTCCGTTTATTTGGTCTATGGGTAAGCCTTTTTTTCTTTTTATCTATCACTATTGCTGGATTAGCGGTTCTTAGTTATCCGGTTTATCTTTATTTAAAATTAGTTCAAAAAAATAAAACGACGAAGGATGTGAAAGAAAAGACAGGATTGGAAAATACCTCTCGATCAATCGTTATGGAGAAGAAAATGAATGTTCAAACAATTATTCCGAAAGTTAATTTTCCATCTTTGCCTTCGGAAAAACAAAAAAAACAGCACCAGGGACAATCTCAAAATTTGGGTAATCAGCAAAAGAAAGGAGATTATACATTTCCTCTTATTAACTTGTTGGATGGCGATCAAGGGCAACCCAAAACAGGGGATATTCAAAAAAATTCCCTGATTATTAAAAACACTTTAGCGGATTTTGGCGTACCGATTGAAATGGTAGAAGTCAATGTTGGTCCGACCGTAACGCAATATGCCTTTCGCCCATCAGAAGGCATTAAGCTTTCTAAAATTACAACTTTATCAAGGAATATTGCTTTAGCTCTCGCCGCTCATCCTATTAGAATCGAAGCTCCGATTCCGGGCAAGTCGTTGGTCGGGATGGAAGTTCCGAATCAAAATCGCATGGTCGTTCATTTAAGAAATTTGATTGCCGATTCGAGATTTAAACAAAATGGAGCAGAATTAGCGTTTTGTTTAGGAAGAGATGTTAGAGGAGATCCGTCATTTGCCGATTTGACCAAAATGCCCCATTTGATGGTAGCGGGGGCAACCGGAGCCGGAAAGACAGTATTTTTAAATGATTTAATCGTTAGCCTGCTCTATCAGAATTCTCCCCGCCTGATGAAATTTGTTTTGATTGACCCCAAACAAGTTGAATTTTCAATTTACAAGAATATCCCGCATTTATTATCTCCGGTCATTTCAGATGCTCAAGAAACAACAGCGGTTCTAGAATGGTTGGTAGAAGAAATGGAGCGAAGGTTTCGTAAAATTGCTAAATTTAATGTGAGGGATATTCATTCTTTTAATGAACTAGCTCGCTCTAAACCAGAATTAGAAATAATGCCCCGGGTCGTCGTTATCATTGATGAATTAGCAGATCTAATGGCTACTAAGGGCAGAGAAATAGAAGCCACTATCGTTAGATTGGCGCAGAAATCTAGAGCGGTGGGTATTCATTTAGTCGTGGCTACTCAGCGTCCGTCGGTTGAAGTTATTACAGGCTTGATTAAGGCCAATATGAGCTGTAGAATTAGTTTCCAAGTTGCTTCTCAGATTGACTCCCGAACGATTTTAGATTGTTCTGGATCGGAGAAATTATTGGGCGATGGCGATATGCTATTTTTAACCCCTCAGCATGCTAAGCCAGTAAGAATTCAAGCTCCTTTTGTTTCGGAAAAAGAAGTTTTTAAGGTGGTTGACTTTATCAAGAAACATAATGCCCCCAGAGGAATTTCTCCCCTGGAAGAATCTTTACTCCAAAGCATTGAACAAGCTCAACAAAATTCTTTTACTACTTCCTTAAATCATGACCCTCTTTATGAAAAGGCTCAAGAAGTTATTATCGCTGAGAATAGAGCTTCGGCCTCGCTTTTACAGAGAAGGCTGGCTATTGGATATGCGAGAGCGGCCCGATTGTTAGATATGTTAGAAGCGGATGGCGTTGTTGGACCTTCTAGAGGGGCAAAAGCCAGAGAAATTATTTTTAATCCTCAAGAAAATCATGAAGAAAACGAAGAGGAATTCTAAAAAAGAAGAAGAGAAAAATTCTACCTCCTTAGAAGAGGTACTCCAAAAAATTCAAGACCGTTTTGGCGAAGGGTCCATTATGAAGATGGAGGAGAAGGTAGAAAAGAAGATAGAAGTTATTCCTACCGGTTCCCTAGCTCTGGATCTAGCATTAGGAACAGGAGGAATCCCGACCGGAAGGGTTGTTGAAATTTTCGGTAAAGAAGCCACGGGAAAAACTACCCTTGCTCTTCATATTTTATCTGAAGCTCAGAAACAAGGAAAGACAGCCGCATTTATTGATGCGGAGCATGCTTTAGATTTGGATTATGCTCGAAAGATTGGAGTTGATATAGATAAATTGATTATTTCTCAACCCGGATCTGCTGAAGAAGCTCTGCAAATTGTCGAGAGTCTAGTTCGCTCTGGCGTTATCGGAGCGATTGTCGTGGATTCGGTAGCGGCCTTAGCCCCTAAAAGAGAAATTGAGGGAGAAATGGGGGCCCAGCAGATTGGTTTGCAAGCAAGGTTAATGAGCCACGCTTGCCGAAAACTGTCTGGTATCACTTCTAAAACGAAGACGGCTATTGTTTTTCTCAATCAGACAAGAATGAAAATAGGTGTTATGTTCGGCAATCCAGAAACCACACCCGGAGGGCTTGCTCTTAAATTTTATAGTTCCGTAAGAATTAATTTAAGGCGACGGGCGACTTTAAAAAGAGGAGAGGAAATTGTCGGGAATCGCATTAAAGCCAAAGTAGTTAAAAATAAAGTGGCTCCGCCATTTAAAGATGCCGAGTTTAATATCTATTATAACCGGGGAATTGCTAGAGAAGATGACCTGATTTCTCTTGGCCTAGAGAAGAGTATTATTACTCGTTCTGGAACTTGGTACACTTATCAGCATGAAAAACTAGGACAAGGATTAGAAAAAGCAGGAAACTATCTTAGAGAACATCCTAAGATAGCTGAAGATATCGAGAATCAAATTTTTAAGGCTGTTCAATAATCATCAAGCCACGTAGGGCAATAATCCTAGATAGCGGGCTCTTTTAATAGCCTTGGTAATTTTTCTTTGATGCTTAGAACATAACCTCGTCTTCCGACGGGTTTTTATTTTTCCCGTTTCTGTTGTAAATTGACGCAAAAAATCGGCGTCAGTAAAATCAATTTCTTCTATGGCTTTTTGACAAAGTTGACAAGACATAATTTAGTAATTAAATAATTTACTAATTTTATGGTTTTTAAAAAGGTATATCGTCAATATTAATTTCTTCTTCATTCTTTTTCTTTTTGTCGGCTGGTGTTTTAGATTTACCGGGTTTTTCTTTAGGAGATGATTTTTTAGTTGTTTGTTCTTCAATAACGGGGATATCTTCTTCGTCTAAATCTTTTCCTGGAATATCAGATTGGACCTTGACTGTTCCTGCGTAAAAATTTTTAACATCGTTAAATGTTTGATTTTGATATTCCCTAGCACCAATTCCTAGTTTTAGTGTTTTACCTATAAGCTCTTTCCAGCCATCAGAGAGAGTGACTGATCCTTCATAGGGAAGCCCGCAAGCGTAAAGAAGATTTTGAATTTTCCATTCAGCTTGTTCCAAAAGAACTAAATTGTCCCAAACCAATCGTCCGTTGACTTTTTCTTTTTCCGCCTTTTCTCCGAAGAGCCGAAAAGTAATACGTTTGTATTTATTGCCGGATTGTGAAGTTTTTTCTTCGATGCTCTCAATTTTTGTATTGTAAATTCCTTCGGGAATTAAAGAAAAATCTTTTTTCGGACCATCAAAATTAAAAGTTGGCATATTATTTAGGATTTTAATATTCTATTAAGTTTTTCATCAACGCTTTCTTCATCCTGTTCTGCTTCGATTGCCCTGACCCGCACCGGCTTGATTATTAACGGCTTGCTGTTAGTCAATAAAAATCGCTTAATATTTTTATTAGTTCTTAAGAATTTTTTCAAAGTCGGTAATTCTAAAATCGGTAAAGAGAAAACAATGTCTGCTAAATAAGCCGTTTTTTCTTTTTGGATAAAATAAGCAAGATTTTTTTGTAATATTTCTTTTTCTGTTTTTACTTCTCCATTTTTTTCTTTCAAGAAAGAAGCAAGTTTTTGATTTACTTGCACCGCTTCATCCTTTTCCAATTTAGGCGAAATGAGATAAGTTAAACGATAAAGTTTCACAATATTTTACTGATTAATATCAATGTTCTTTGCTTATTATAACGAAGGAAATACAAAACGTCAAATTAGTATAATCCAAGTTTTTTTCTTACTTGGGCCATAGTTGCTTGAGCGACAATTTCCGCTTTATGCTTCCCTTCTTTTAAAACACTTTCAGTTTTAAGCGGATTCTCTATCCATTGTTGTCTGTCTGCTTGGAATTTTTGAAGCATTTTTATAACTTCTTGACTTACGGCTTGCTTAAATTCTTGGTAATTTGCGTTTTGAAAAAGCTTATTAATTTCCGAAGGAGAAAGATTTTTCGCTAGAGCATAAATATTAATCAAGTTTGAAATTCCTGGTTTTCTTTCCGGGTCATATTCAATGTTTTTTCCCGAATCAGTCACGGCAACACTAAATTTCTTTTTAATTTCTTGGGGGGAATCTGAAAGAAAGATGCAACTTTTGCCAGATTCTGCTTTCGACATTTTTTTTCTTGGATTTTGAAGGGATTTAATGCTAAATCCTTGTTCGGATAGGATAACTTTTGGAACAGCAAAAGTTTTGCCGAAGCGACGATTAAAGCGGCGAGCTAATGTTCTAGCCAACTCTACGTGTTGTACTTGGTCTTTTCCGACGGGTACGGCTTCAGCTTGATAAAGGAGAATATCGGCGGCCATGAGTAATGGATATTCCAATAAAGCGGCGGTGGCAGACGATGGTCCTAATTCTTGAATCTTAGCTTTGTATTGAGTCATTCTCGTGATTTCACTGACTGAGGCTATGGTTGCTAGAAACCAAGCCAGCTCGCTGTGTTGAGAAATAGCGGACTGAACAAACAGAGTGGATTTTTTGGGGTCAATTCCTAGACTGAGATAATCAACGGCAGTTTGAATAGTGTATTTTTTCAAATCCTTCGGGGAATAGGCAGTTGTTATGGCGTGTAAGTCAGCAATGCAGAAAAAGCATTCATTATCTTTTTGCAAGTCGATCCAAGACCTAATGGCTCCAAAGTAATTGCCAAGATGAAGTTGTCCACTGGGTCGAATGCCAGAAAAGACTTTCATAATTATTCAATAATTTTGTAATTTAATAATTTCATAATTTCATAATTTTAGAATTTAATAATTTAATAATTAAATAATTTAATAATTAAATAATTTAATAATTTTATAATTTAATAACAACGGGGATGACAATTGGCCGGCGTCTGGTTCTGCGGAATAAAAATTGTCCGATTTGATCTTTAATACTATTTTTAATATAATCGGCATCAAAGAAATTCTTTTCGCCGATGCATTGCTGGATAATTTTAACAACTTCTTGACGGGTTTCAGTTAACAATTTTTGTGAACGGCGAAGATAAACGAAACCGCGAGAAATAATATCAGGGGAGTTTTGAATTTTTCCGGTTTTGTGGTCAATAGCGATAACAATAATAAACATTCCATCTTGGGCTAAATTTTTTCTATCACGTAAAACTACTTCACCTATATCTCCAACTCCTAAGCCATCGACGAGGACATAATGAGCGGGAATCTTTTCTTCCCCAGCCTGAATACTTTGAGGATTAAGCTTAATCACTTGTCCGTTTTCGGCTACAATAATGTGATTTTTGGGTATTCCTTCTTCGAGGGCTAGGGTTTTATGGCTCATTAACATAGAATAATATCCGTGGATAGGCATAAAGAATTTTGGCTTTATCAATTGGATCATCTTTTTTAATTCTTCCTGATGGGCGTGTCCTCCAGCGTGGATGTCCATCATATTGTAGTGGACGACATCTAGCCCTTTTAAATAGAATTGATCCTTAAGAAGCTGGACCGCTCTTTCATTGCCCGGGATAGTGGATGATGAAAAGACAATTCGGTCTCCAGGTCCAGTTTTAATATAGCGATCTTCATCGCTAGCGATTTTAATTAAGGCGGATCGCTCTTCTGCTTGTGTTCCGGTGCAAAGCACGGTTAAGTGAGAGGGACTGTAAAGCTTAGCTTTTTCGGGAGGAATAATTGTTCCGCGTTTAATCTTTAAATATCCTAGCGATTGGGTCATTTCTACATTGTCTTTAATAGATCTTCCCCGTAAAACTACTTTTCGTCCGGCTTCTTCTGAACAATGGATAATTTGTTGAATACGATTAATGAGAGAAGCAAAAGTGGCAATGATTATTTTCTTCTTTGCAGAATTAACAATTTTTTTTAGGTTCTCATTAATAACTTGTTCAGACAAAGAATGTCCCGGCACTTCAGCATCGGTCGAGTCAGACATTAACAAAAGAATTTTTTGGTTTCCGATAGCTTTTAATTTGTCGAAATTAGTCGGAGTATCATTAACTGGATGGAGGTCAAATTTAAAATCAGAAGTGTGAACAATTTTTCCGACGGGGGTATCAATAATTAATCCAAGATTTCCGGGTATATTATGGTTCTGATGGAAGAAAGTTATTTCAAAAGGCGGCAAAGAAATGTGACTGCCGTCTTTCACTACTTGAATTTTTGGAACAGACCGATGAGGAAATTCAGCTTCTCGGTGCATAATAATACCCCGGGCAATATCAGAGGCAAACATTTTAGGATTGCCGATGCGGTCTAAGATATAAGGAACAGCGCCAATGTGATCGTAGTGGCCGTGGGTAAAAACAATGCCAACGATGTCCTGTTTTCTTTTTTGGAGATAATTAGTATTAGGGATAACGTAGTCAATGCCAGGAGTGTCTTCTTCGGGAAAACTCAATCCGGCGTCAATGATTAAGATTTTTTCATTCCATTCAAAAAGAGTCATGTTGCGACCAACTTCTCCTAGTCCCCCTAAGGGGATGATTTTTAGATTTGATGATTTCATTCTATTATTTTGTAATTTAAGTTAATTGAAGAGTGCCGAGAGTGGGAGTCGAACCCACAAGGGCTTGCGCCCTACAGCTCCTGAAGCTGCCGCGTTTACCAGTTTCGCCATCTCGGCTTTTTTTATATATATATGTATATATGTTTTGTATATGGTTCTATTTGGTTTTTATATACCAATTTTCAGTTTCTGCAAAACGTTGAGAAGGATCAGAAACTTTCGTGGGGGGATAGTTAATTTTAATTTTAGAAGAAAGATAATACAAATAAAGAGGGCGATAAAGAAATACGGCGGGAGCATCATCGAGAAGAATATCTTGAAATTCCTGATAGTTTTTACTAATGGTATTAGCGTCAGCGCTTTGGCGGGTTTCTTCTAAAAGATTGTCAATTTCAGGATTGTTATAGAGAGCCAAGTTTAAACCAGGACTCATCCTTTTACTAGAGTGCCAAAAAGGGAAGGGGTCAGGTTTCATCGCTAGGGTTTCTCCGAATAATAAAGCTTGATAGTCGCGCGGGTTAATAATGGTGCTTTCCAGAACAGAGGTCGGCTTCACTTCTATATTAACTTTGACCCCGATGGCTTGCCATTGTTTTTGGAGCAAATCAGCAACGGCTTTAAGCTGAGGCTGATCAACCGTTGTTATGGTAAATTCTAAAAGGGAAACTTGGGCTGGTTTTGGAGAAGCACAAATTTCATTTAGTTTTTTCCGAGTAGTTTGACTGACTAATCCTGTTCCGTCAGTAAAGCCCCAAGGTTTTAATATGTCTTCGCGGTACTTTTCTTGAAACAGAATTACGGCTTCTTTGGTTTCGGAACCAAAATATCCAGTTACTTTACCGGAAGTATAAATATCTGGGAATTGAGCTAAACATTTTTGAAGTTCTTTTACTTCTTCTCCCCGGCTTTCTTTTCTTAAATCAGACTGAAAGACAGGGGATGATTCTTGCATTACCGTCTTGATTCTAAAATCTGAATCTTCGGTTTTAACGAACCCTAAATTATCCAAGATTTCTTGAGCTTTAGATGGATTATAATCATAGGAAGACGGCGAAGGAGAAAAACCATGATAAAAGTCAGACAGTAGGGGAGAATCAACTATCTTTGCTTGTCCGTGGAATATCTGGTCAATAATTTCCTGGCGGTTGATCCCGTAGTTTAAAGCTTTTCTAATACTTGTTTGAGCTAAAAGATGAGCTTGGTCGGGATTGAAAAACACAGCAAAATATTGAGGAATGTCTAATTTATAAAGAACGAATTCCCTTTGATTTTCAAAAGTTGAAGAAGGATTTAAAACAAATCCATCAATTCTTCCCAATTGAGCGGCTTGGATGAGGGTTTCTGTGCTTGGAAAAAAGTAAAAGGAAAAACGGGATAAATAGGGTTTTCCAGAGAAATAATAATCAGAATTAGCCTTTAAATGCAAAGCTTTTACTTGACCATTACTGCTTTCTATCCTATCAAATTGGAAAGGGCCCGATCCAATAATAGAATACAAAGAGGAAGTTGCGAGAGCTAAACTTCGAGCCGGTGTTTTTTCCCAAATATGCTGAGGAATTATTTTTGTGGTTGCTGTTTCCAAAAAATTAGGATAAGGCTGGCTTAAAATAAAACGAACTTTTTTATCTGATAATTTTTCTGTTTGGATATTAAACCAACTTGCTCGCAAAGGACTTTGACAAGCGGGGTTTTGAATAGTTTTGATGGTGAAAATAATGTCGTCTGCGGTTAGAGGCTGATGATCATGCCAAAAAATATTATCTCGCAGAGTGAATTCATATACTTTGCCATTATCGCTGATGGTATACTCCTGCGCTAAATCAGGAATAATATTTCCATCTTGATCATATTTCATTAAACCAGAGAAGAGAAGAGAAACTATGTCTCGATCAGTGTCATTTAAAACGGCGTAGAGAGGATTAATAAAAGCGGGTTGTCCGACAACTCCTTCGCGGTAAATTCCTCCAAAAGCAGGCCGTGACGATCTGGGAGTGCAACTGGTGAAGATTAGAAAGATTGCCGAAGATAATCCCAGAATTAAAAAGAATACCAGGAGTATTTTTTCTTTTTTGGGCATCCGGCCAATAATTTGATGCCAAGCTTGATAAGAAAATAATTTTGAGGGGAAAGCTAGCATTAATTAAACTACCAGATTAAGAACAGATAAAGCAACTAAGAGAATAGCCAAAGTTATGGTTAGTCCAAAAATTTTCTTTTCTGCTCCTCGCCGACTGAGATAGTTTTCTCCGCTTCCGCCAAAAGCAGAACCCAGAGCGGTCCCTCTTTGTTGAAGAAGAATAGAAACAGACAAAGCAATAGCTATTATAATTTGGGCAATAGTTAGGTAGAACATAGTATATATTTTACAGAGAAAAGAAAATATTTAAACCACTGATGAGAAGAGTGGTAAAAAGCAACGGGGTGATTAAAGGAATGGAGAGGCCTGGGAAAAAGATGGTTATCCCCCAGACAAAAACCATATTAATAACAATATTTAACAATCCCAAGGATATGATTCTCAGAGGAGTGGTTAGCAGTTTGAGCAAGGGGTTCAATGTCAAGTTTAATATCCCAAGAATGAAACCGGCTAAAAGAAGATAATAGTACTTCCCCTCAAAAGAAACTTGCGGGATTAAAGTAACAGCCAAATAAAGACCGAGTATAGCAGAAATAATATTACCAAGCAATCGCTTAGTTCCTTTTTTCATCTTGTTGTTAATAATAGCAGAAGCTCGAGATTTTATCAATCTCGAACTTCTTGTTTACCTAGCGCAAAATAACGTTAGGGTTTTGTGGTGAAGGTAATATATTGACCATAAGACCATTCTCCTGGGTGTGATCCGCTCACTTTTATCCTAGCTTGATAGGCAGTGTTAGACAAAAGGTGATGAAGATTGTAATTAACTGATTGGGGTTGTCTTATGACTGATATCAAACTGCTATTAGGTCCGCAGGTGGTTCCGGCTCTTTTCCATTCGGCGTAAGCCATTCCCCATGTCCAATGACCTAAACTTTTTATTTGTCCACTAAGCACAGCGCCGGTACTGGTAATATTGGCAATGGAGTCTGTGGAGGTAACGGCGTTTTCTGTTGCACCAGGAATATTTTCGCCTGTTGTGGTAAAGGTTAAGTCGTTTCCGTAGACTGTTCCAGCGCAATTACTAGCTATGACTCTAAAGTGATAGGTCGTGCCGGGAGCTAGATTGTTAATCGGAAGAGTAAAACCGCCGGTGTGATCAGTAGCACTGACAAATCGGCTCTTCCCATATCTAGAAGTTGTTCCCCATTCAAAGAAAATACTTGCTCGACTAGGCCAGCAATTGCCTAAATTAGAAATGTTTCCGGTGAGAGTGGCAGAGTAGTTTGTAATCTGGCTAACGGAAGAGGTAGTGATAGAAGCTTTTGTCTGTGGTCCAGTAATGCCTGTTCCACTTCCGCAACCACTTCCGGTATCACCCGTACCTGTTCCTGTCCCGGGCTCAATGGCAATTCCGCTTGGTCCTGTTCCAGTACTTGTTCCTGTGCCGGTACTTGTTCCTGTGCCGGTGCTTGTTCCCGTGCCGGTTCCACTAGCACTCCCTGAAGTGGTGAAGGTTAAGTCTTGTCCATAGGTTTTTCCCGCGTTATTAGAAGCTACCGCTCTGAAATGATAGGTAGTGCCTGGTTCAAGTCCCTGAATGGTCATTTCCCAATCTCCCCAGAGTGACGTTTTAGCTGTTTTGTAGAAGTGTTGTGCCGATTGTCCGTATTGCGAAGTGGTTCCCCATTCTATGGTAACGAGGGGACTAATGTCTCCGCCCTTGTCTAATAATCTTCCTCCCAATACTACTTGGTCGCTTCCGATCTCTTTAGCGGAATTAGTTTTGACAGAGGGCTTGCTAATAGGGCCTCCGGGGACAACAAGGTTAGATCCTTCTCCTGTTCCTCCAACGACACATATCTTTACAGGGGTGGCTAATTTTAATGGGAAACCGCCGTTATCGATATAAGCATCTACTCTCCCTGGCTGATCGGCGTGAGTTTGGGTGTAAAATCCAGCATTAGGAATTTTTATTTTTGACAATACATCACCGGCCTGCTTAAGATATTTAGTTAATCCTAGCAAATCCGAGAAAGAATCAATATCTACTTCTATTCCGGCATTATTCAACGATTTATCTAACATTTGAGCGATGCCGGGATCGTCAAGTTCGAAAGACATCCCCAAGTCTTGAGCTTGATCTAATAATTTTTGGAGATCGGTAATGCCAGAAAAGGGATTAGATGACTGGCTAGAATCATTGCCTACCTTACTTCTTGTGTTCCAATTTACCAAACTTCCACCAGCCGGATTAGGACTGACCCAAACATCTCCTTTTTCTCCCGAGAA
>CAYTGH010000009.1:0-2887 GCA_964437355.1 uncultured Candidatus Saccharibacteria bacterium
CTGAGCCGGTTGAGGAACTTTTTTAATAATTTCTTGCAAGAGATTTTCTACCCCCCACCCCTTCTTTGCTGAAATTTCTAAAATCGTTTCGGGATCTATTTTTAAAAGATCGGCCAATTCTTTCTTGGCTTTGGGAACGTCCGCTTGAGAAAGATCAATTTTATTAATGGCGGGGACAATAATCAAGTTTTGCTCTTGCGCTAATTTTAAGTGATTGATGGTCTGGGCTTGAACTCCTTGAGTCGCATCCACTAAAAGAACAGAACCTTCTACCGCCGCTAAGGCTCTTGAAACTTCATAACTGAAATCAATATGACCTGGTGTATCAATAAGATTTAAAAGATAATCCTCGTCGCGCCAATGATACTTTAACTGCACCGGATGCATACGGATAGTAATGCCCTTTTCCCTCTCCAAGGACATCTGATCTAAAAATTGCTCCCTCATCTTTTGATTAGAAATTGTTTTTGTCAATTCTAAAAACCGATCGGCTAAAGTCGATTTTCCGTGGTCAATATGGCTAATAATAGTAAAATTACGAATTTTCCGAGTCATCTTTTTTGAATTCAGCTTTCACTCCTTGATAAATAGATTGCCATTCCGAAGAATGCAGCTTCCAGCTTGTTAAAAAGTAAACAAGCAATCCCCCGAACCCGGCCAAAGAAGTTTGAGCCATCAAGCCCAAAAGGGTCGAAGTATTAAACCAGGAAACCGAAATGTAAAGCACGGCATAAGTTGTTAAGGTCATTAAAGTGAGAGCTAAAAATAATTTTACTCCAGTGGATCGATGGAAATAATCAGTCCAGCCGTCCATTTTCTTATCAAGTTTCGTCAATAGCCAAATCAATTGAATAATAGCCGTCAAAGAAAAAGCCAGCGTCAAGCCAAGAATGCGAATATCAGCTATCCCCTGAAGTTTCAGTAAAGAACGCCAGAATTCTGAGAATCCTCCGGTCTGACCTAAAAGATTAATAAAAACTACCGAAAGAATAATATTGAGAACAACAGTCCCGATGCTAATGCGGGCCGGCGTCCGGGTGTCATGCCAAGCGGCAAATGCTCGAGAAATCAAAGTGACTAATGATTGAGCAAAAACACTTAAACTTAAAATCCCCAAACAAGCCGCCGTTAATCTCGTATCAACCCAATCAAAATGACCCACCCCTAGAAAAATTCTAACAATATGAGCCCGAAGAATAAAAACTAAAAAACTGGCCGGGACAACAAGATAAAAAATCTGACGGAAAGCAGAAGAGAAATTCTCTAGAAATTCTTTTTTCTGCTTCCGCGAGACACTCAAAGCTAAAAGAGGAAAAGCGGCCGTGGTAAAAGAAACACCAATTAAACGAGTTAAAAACTGAGAAATATCAGCCGCAAAATTATAAACGCTAATACTCCCCACCGACAACATAGAAGCCAGAGAAGTCATCACTAGAATATTCAACTGGCTAGCCGATACGCCCATGGTTCTCGGTAACCCTAATCTAAACAATTTCTTCAAGGCTGCCATCTGGTCAGCAAAAAATCGATGGTATTGAAAGTGGCAAGCTAGTAAAGCCGGCCATTGAATGGCGCAATGTAAAAAACTGCCCAAGACGACCCCCCAAGCTAAACCGGTTAATCCCCAATGAGGAACAAAAAAGAGAATGCCGAAAATAATACCCGCATTGTAAAAAACCGGAGCCAAGGAACTAACCACAAAATGACGCAGGGATTGGAGAACGCTGGAAAGAATCATACTCAAACCAAGCAGTAAAGGGCTCAATAACATAATTCTCGTCATCGTTATCATCTGTTTTACTTGAACAGCATTGAAACCGGGAACAACCCATTTAGACAACCAGGGAGTTAAAATCATTAATAATAAAGAAAGAACAATAAGAAAGAAACACGACCATCGGAAAAGAGCACTAATAAATTGCCATCCTTCTTTTTGAGAACGATTGCGGTAATAGTTGAACAAAGGAATAACCGCCACCGAGAGAGCCCCCGTAATCAGAACTGTTGAAAGAAAATCAGGAATTCTAAAAGAAGCAAAATAAATATCTAGTTGAGAACCAGCGCCAAAACGGCTGGCTAATAATCTATTACGGATTAGCCCCAGCAATCCGCTTAACAAAGCCGCGGAAGCTAAAATAAAACTCGCTCCGGCTATGCTCTTACTTTTCCTCATAGCTTTCTTAAACATTAATCTATTCTAGCAAAAATTTTAGAAACAGAAAATCCGACTAGCGATAAGCCGAATTCTGTTTAAGCAATTATTAATCTAGGCTTAACGTTGCCATTAAGCTCGAGCGAGCTACCAAATTTTGCTCTTGCACCCAGTAAGGATTTAGCCGTTTCACTCCCGATGTTGCCATCAGGACTCCTCCCCGAAGGGAGGTCGTCTCTCTTTCAAAAGACAACGTCTCTGTTCGCACCTCTATCTAGTTCGAAAGAACCAGACGACGGCTGTTAGCCGCTACCTTTTTAACTCTATTATCAAATAGAGTGAGTGTTCGGACTTTCCTCACTGTTAGAATTTCTTCTAACAGCGCAATTGCTTCGCTAGTCGGACACTTAGATTATGACTTATCTGAGGCGAACGTCAAATAAAATGACTGCCAAAATTGTCCTAATGAATATCCTTTTTGTAAAATTCAATTTCTTTGCCGAGCAGGCTTTTTAGGTTTAAAGAAAATTTTTCGACGAATTCTGAATTTTTTCTTTTAAATCTTTATCCATTTGTTTAAGATAAGCATAAAAAATGCTACCGTATCTTAAATAAATAGTCAAATATTCTTACTTTTATTAGTTGAGGTTTGACCTCCCCACTTTGAACCTCCGGTTGAGGTTAAACCTCAACCGACTATGAATCAACATTCGGAAGCTGGACTTCCGACAGCAA
>CAYTGH010000009.1:2987-13487 GCA_964437355.1 uncultured Candidatus Saccharibacteria bacterium
AATCAACATTCGGAAGCTGGACTTCCGACAGCAAGTTTCCCAGAAATAAAGTTTCCCGATAACTTATAATCGACAAAAGCCCACTTTTCTGAAGCGAGTTTTTAGTTTTTAGAAAGATATCTTGAATTAGTTGAACCTCCGGTTGAGGTTTGACCTCCCCACTTCTGTTATTTACGTCAAATCAGTTTTTTCAATCGAGCTTCTTGATCCAGGGCTTTATTCACTAAAGCATCCGCTTCCTTGTTCTCTTCCCGAGGAATAGCGTGGAATTGAACTTTCCCGAAATCTAATGTCAAATTCCAAAGAGACAAAAAAAGTACTTGAATCTTAGGATGCTGAATTTTGTAAATACCTGACATCTGGTTTACTAAAAGTTCAGAATCGGAATAGACTCTTACCGTTGTTGCTTTGGTTTCCTTTTTCCCAAGAATCTGCTTGATTTTCTTCAAAGCAAAAATAGCGGCTTGATATTCCGCTTCATTATTAGTGGCTCTGCCTAAACATTGAGCGTATTCCTTGGTTAAATTACCCTGATGAACAACGACCCCCAAAGCCGCTGGACCGGGGTTGCCTCTGGCCCCACCATCGCAATAAACATCAACTCTCTTCATAACTATTGTTAAGGGGGCTTTACTAAGACTCATAATGTTCTTTTAAACATTTTTCAAACTTCTTGAGATTTTTATTTTCCAAACGAAAACCGGAGGCTTGAGGATGACCTCCAAAGCTAATAAGAAGTGAACTGCACTTTCCCATCAGTTTGACACTATCAACTCCTTTAGGAACTCTGACCGACCCCGTGCTGATTTTAGGACCCTGGGTATATAAAAAAGCCGGTCGGTGATAACGATCAGCAATAATAGAAGCCACCGATCCGGCAATAGGCACAGACCACGTCTTGCTTCCCTCAAAAATAATTGACGCTTCCTTGTTAGCTATTTTTTCTTCTATTTCCCGAACCGCTTGGTCCCGATCCAGACGATGTTGAATCGATCTGGCTGAAAATTGAGCAATTAATTCCTCAATTTCTTTCTCATCAACAGAAGTAAGCAATAAGAATGATTCGGCTAAATGATCCTTTCTTGTCCGGCTGGCATTTAATAAACCAATCATTTTATGAACAACATCTTCTAGAGAAGTCGAATTGGGATAACATTTTTCCATTAAAATCTGTAGGCCTAAGCGACTAGTCAAGGGTAAGTTTTTCATTCCTTCTTCAACAATGCCCTGATTGTCTTTTTTAATGGGCATCATATCAGCAATAGTCGAAAGACAAGCCAGTTCGCTGAAACTTCTTTCCCTCTCTGCCTGCTGGCTATTTCCTTTCAAAAGAAGTTGCGAAAGTTTATAACACAAACCCGCCGCCGAGAATTCCTTGAAAGCATAAGTCTCTCCTGGCTGGCACGGATCAACAATAACTTCCGCCGGGGGCATTTTTAATACTTTATGATGGTCAATAATAACCACCCGGAAACCCTTTTTATTCGCCAGTTTTATTTCTTCGTAGTTTCCGATACCAAGATCGACGAGAATAATGAGGGCCGGAGAATAAGAAGCTAAAAACTTCAAGGCCGTCTTGTTTAAGCCGTATCCCTCTTCGGAACGATTAGGGAAATAATAGCCGGTCACTGTTCCGCCCAAGGCTTCAATTGTTTCCTTAACAATAGTAACGGAAGTCACGCCGTCCGGATCAACATCTCCATAAATAATAATATTCTCTTTTTGGAGAATAGCTTTTTTAATTCTTTTAGCCGCTAAATCAAGATTCTTAATTTTTTTTAACATAAGTTGACACTAATTTTGTTTGGAGAGCTTCAATAGCGGGAAGCTTTTCGCCAATAACTAAAGCCATCATGGCTGTTCCGCTTTGGGAAATAAAAGACATTTTATCGTCTAGGCCAAAACTGCGCAAATAATGAACAGTTTCTTCTCCTCCGACTATTTTGTAGCCGTTTGTGTTGCGCGTCATCGCCAAGGCTATTTCTTTCGTTCCGTGATTAAAGGTTGGACGCTCGCAAAATCCCAAGGGGCCGTGCCAAATAATTGTCTGGGCCTTTTCAATAACCTTGCTGAACATTTCGACCGTTGAAGGTCCAATATCTAAAACATCTTCTTCTTTCCGAACTTTACCCAAAGCCGATATCCGCGTATACGTTTCTTCCGAATAATCTGGAGCAACTACCGCATCGACCGGGAGATGAAGTTTAGGATTAGTTAGTTCTAAAGAGTTAACAAGCTCAACAATTTCTTCTGAAGGCCAAGCTTTCCCAGGTGCTAATCCTTTGACCCGAAGAATAATATCCGCTATTTTTCCCCCCACTAAAACCGCGTAACCTTGCCGCAAAGATCCTAGAATAAACTTTAAAGAAGGCAGAATGTTAACCCCGCCGCTAATAGCAACTACCGGTTCTGGCTTTTTAATAGTCAGCATTTGCACTTCTTTGAAAAAATTCAAGCCGGCCGCTCGGGGTAAATGCTTGGGCGTTTGGACTAAAGAAGCCCAATTCTGCTCACTCAAGCTAAAAGCTTCGTTGATGTAAAGATCCCCCAGTTTGGCTAGATACTCTCCGAATTCTTCGTCATTTTCTTTTTCCGAAGGATAGACGCTTAAATTGTCTAATACCAAAATTCCGCTAGGATGATTAGCCTTTAATTTAAACCCCAGCTCCGTTCCTGTTAAAGACTCCGTCCAAAAATGAATAGGTAGCTTAAGCATCTCTCTCAATCTTTCGGCGACCCATCGAGGATTAACCGAAACATTGCGAGAAGATCCTAGAATAATAATTAATTTTGCTTCTTGGTCCAACAGCTGTCCGATAGTCATCAAAGATTCTTTCAAGGGGATATCTAAATCCAAACGGAGCAAAACTTTCTTTTGTTTAATATTTAATTTTCGAAGGCTTCTAATCATGAAATTTAATAACTTCTCCTGGTTGAATAACTTTAGGTTGATTAAGGTTAACTAAAGAATCAGTAATAGCCTGATCAAGACTCTTGTGATTCTCCTTCTGGCTTGTCTTTGTTTTTTTCAAACAACTCTCGCAGTAAACCGGTCGTCCCTCTTTGGGCTGAAAAGGCACTTTGATGTTTTTCCCACAATTAGTGCAAGTCGCATCATATAATTTCGTAGAGGTCACTGTTTTAATTCCTCCTGTCCAGCGCGATATTTTTTCTTCTATTTCTTCCCTCTTGGCCGTGTATCTTTCCCTGGTGATTTTAATTATTTTGTCGCGATAACTTTTTCCCGATGCTTCCAAGGGGACTAGCGTCTTAGCTGAAAAAGGACGACCCGTTAATCCATTAATCATCAAACGAAGATAAATATGAAAACGATCAAGATTGACTAAATCTTCTTCAGTAAACTCTGGTGTAAATTCTTTTTCCAAAAATTCAGCATCCTCGGCGCCAACACGAAAAGAAATCAGCGTCCCGATGTTTCCAAAAACAGCGTCTCTGACTTCTTCGCTCATTTGAGTAATATATTGGTGAGCCAGGGTTAAGTCCAAGCGGTATTTTCTAGCTTCAGAAAGAATATTCATGAAAGAAATTGTCGCAAAATTCTGAAACTCATCAACGCAGAGGAAAAAGTCTTTTCTCTCTTCTTCGGGCGTATCTACGCGAGACATAGCCGCCAATTGTAATTTTGTAATAATTAAAGAGCCCAATAACTGGGAGACATCCTCCCCTATTCTTCCCTTAGACAAATTAACAATCAAGATCTTGCCTTCGTCCATTACTTTGCGCATATCAATAGAAGTTTTAACCTGTCCGACAATATTCCTGATTAAAGGGGCGGAAATTAACTGTCCTATTTTATTCTGAATAGCGGCGGTTGCTTCCACTTCATATCTTTCGCTGTAACGAGCAAATTCTTTGGTCCAAAAAGATTTAATAACCGGATCAGTTACCTGGTCAACCACTTTTTTGCGGTATTCGGCGTCAGCTAATAAACGATTAATGCCTAAAAGAGTCGAACCGGGATATTCGAGAAGGGCTAAAATAGCATTATGCAAAATATATTCCATTCGGGCACTCCAAACATCAGGCCACATTTTCTTGAAAACCCCCATTAACCCGCTAGCCACTAGATGCCGCTGATTGGGACCAACATGCTCCATCACGTTAAAAGCAATGGGGTATTCTATATCCGCTGGATTAAAATAGACAACATCATTTACGCGATTGGAAGGAATAAAATCCAATAATGATTCCGCTGTTTCGCCATGAGGATCAATAAATCCTACTCCTCGACCACTTTGAATGTCTTGAATAACAAGATTTTTTTCCAAAGCTGTCTTGCCCATACCCGTTTTACCAATAAGATAAACATGCTGACGACGATCAGCTATTTTAATGCCAAACTTTTTTTTCTCGTTGCGGAATGTCGTTTCCCCAAAAAAATTGATGCCCTCCTTGTTCATAAAATACTATATCTTTTCCATCTTAACATACCTTAGCTGAAGTTAAAATGAAAAACTATTTTAACCAATGGGCAAATCTACGGGTGGCTCTGCTTTTTTAGCCCTCACTCTTTGAAGAGAAGGAGCCGGAGCGACCGTCTTGCCTGGGAAATGATAAATCGTTGCCAATTCTTCCGTATTCAAAACAAAGGTTCTTCCCGATTTTGGGAAAAGCGGCGTAAATCGATGGATATAATGCCAGAATAAATCCCTCTTTTTGATATAGGTTCTTTGGGCAATAGCCGGAGGATAATATATCTTAGTCACATTCCAAGGCCTCAAGCCATTCAGCCCCTCCGTTGACAACCCGGTAAAGAAATTGATGGGAATTTTAATCCGCGGTTTGAAAAAACTTTTCCGCTCTCCTAAATAGATAAAGCGGATATTACATTCAAAACCGTATTTGCTAATTTTTTCTTCGATAGCCTTGATTGTATTTTTTTCATTATCGGTCAGCATCATCATCGGTGCGGGAATATCTTTCACTTCTGGAGACGTTTCCGGTGATTTCCATAAAAACAAAATTTCAAAAACGTAGCGAAGAATAGATTTAGGAGTAGCTGGCTCGGGGCGATGAACTAATCTGTCCCGCAAATTTTCTCCTCGCGTAATCCAATCATTTTCCTTATTCGTAATCGGCTTCGCTACTAATTGCAACCACAATTGCTCCCCCGGTTTTAACAGAATCATTCCTTCTAAAAGAGCGGCCAGAGGGTCAATTCTCTTTTCTTCTTTGACGTCGGCGCTCCTTTCAAAAAATTGAGCGTAAGTCTTAATGGGATAACTATCCGCTTTAAGGGGAATATAATCACAGCCCCACAAATCCCAATTACGATTAGGAATCTTTTGGGGAACGTGCTGGGTATAATCTTCTACTTCCTGAATTTCGACTTCTGGATATTGAGAATAGATAATGGACTGAACTACTTCTTGTAAAGCTGAAGGAACTCTTATAAAAAAATGAATTTGACCATCAATACCAGCGATTTCCAAAGAAAAATTCAAAAGGAATTTTCCTTCTAACCATTTTTCTTTGAAATTAGCCGGATCGTAAACAGACCAAAGATGAGAAAATACCTGCTCCATCACTTGAAGAGGGCGAACAACTTCCTGCGGTAGCTTGATTTCCAAAAGGCTATATTTAACCTTGCCCGACCAATGTTCGTTAATAAACCAAAGATACAAGGGGCGCCAGACCCAAAATAAAATAATAGGCGGGAGAACCCACCACCAAATTGCAATAAATTGCCAAATCCATCGGCCAAAAACTATTAAGCCCGAAAGAATATTTTGAAAAGAAGGGCCAAGATCAAAAAACATCTTCGATTTATTGGACTAAACGATAACGCCCGTCTGGGCATCTCTCAAACGTCTTCTCTCGACTCAAATTCAATAAAATAGTCGTTTCTTCCACCATTCTTTGCTTAAGGGCTTGAGCAATAATTTCTTCTCTAGATAAAGGTTTTCCGCTTTGGCGTAAAATCTTAATAATAACATCCTTGACCGTTCCCGGTTCATAGCCCCACTGACTTAAGGCATAAATACCCCGGCCGACTAAAATGAATCTTTCGTCTCGAATTAATTCATTATGAACCGTTTGGGTTAAAGCTGGCTTTTTAAATACCGGAAAAGTTATCTTTTGACCAAATTCATTAACTAAATTAGTAACTTGAGAAAAATGAAGAGGATGTTTTCCTTCTTTCAAAACAAGATAAATCTTATCTCTTAAGCGACGGGGATTTATTTCCGGCCAATCCGTCAAGCCATAAGCTTTCTGCCAATTAGGCTCGATTCTCTTGGCCGCTTCCAAACAGCTTAATATAAAAGATTTATTATAGGGAAGATCCAGAGCTAAAATTTCTTCCAAGGACAAAGGATGATTTAACTCTTCCAAGCGTTTTAATAAAAGCTGTAAAGTTGTTTCGACTTCAGTTGCTTGTTCTGGTTCTAATGTCCAAAAAGGATAAAAGAATTCTGTCTCTCGAACACGATAAAAATTAGGAGCCAATACTAAAAAGAAACGAACATAAGGCTTGTATTGCTCTCCTCCAATTTCTTCTAAAAGAGAATTTTCTCTTTTCAAATTACCATGGCTTTTTAAATAACGCGAAAAATTTTCAACAACAGGCTGGATTTTTCCCAGTCCTTTGTCCCTCAATTTGTCTAAACCGACTTTCTCGACCTGTCTCACTCTTTCCCGAGTCACCTGAAAACCTTGACCAATAGATTCTAAGGTTTCTTTCTTTTGATTTTCCAATCCAAAACGCCGCCTTAAAACTTCTTGAGTCCGAGGCGGTAAATCTTGAAAAACTTCTTTTTGAATTTGAGGATAATCTAAAGTAATCATAAAAATTTGATCTAATTTAAGTTATTAAATCACATAGAGAAGAAAAAGTCAATTCAGAAAAGTCGTCTAGGCATATCATTAAGGTAGATTAGCATTATTTAAAAAACACGGAATTTATCCAAAAAATATAAAAAACGTGAGGGGAAGTCTATTAAAAACCCTCCCCCTCTTCGCCGTTATCAACCTCCTTTATCAGTATGAGAAATTTTCCGAGCTAAACAATCCCCGTCTGGGATAAATCCCAGTTTTAAGAATTCCTCCATTCGTTTTAAGTCGAAGGAAAATCTTTGAGGAAGAACTATCATTAATCCGGTATATTTTTCCGCAAAATACTGATCGACCGTTTGTTCAAAGAACATTTGGACCGCTGATATCCAGTCCTTCTTCCCCTTAAACTCTTTAAATAAAACTAGGGCTTGATCGTGACCGGCAACAAGATTAAGTTGCGCCTCGACTCTCCACCTGACCTCGTCTCCAGCATCGGACGAAAGAGTCACGTCTGTGCTAGCTGTAATAATGTCTTGGATATAATCAATCTGTCCTGTATATGGGATGCTAAAAACCCATTCCCGGTAAAGATTGATTGTTCCACTCTCTTCTTTGACTACAAAACCGTTACTTGGAGGAGCAATTACCCAGCTACCAAAAAACATTGAAACAAAGATAAGTAGCAAAGCAATTCTCCTTGGCACTTGACGGTTGCCCCAAACCTCTGTTATTGCAAAAAAAACTACGGCGAGAAGGACCCCTACGAGAAATCCTGCGAGAACGACGATCCCGCCTGTATGATTTGTGAAAGCAATCACGATCGCCCCCGCAAATAAGCAAACTAGCAAACTTACGTAGAGCCCAAACCCAACTCGTTGAACCCATTCTTTCCGTCTTGTCTTCCTTGTCTTCATCGCTACCTCCTCCTATTTAGTTTTAATTAGATACTTTTAGGTATCCGCTAAGCTTAGTGTAATATATTCCCCAAAAAAGTCAATAGTCGCTAGAAACATTATTTTAGCTATCAATCTTTTTTAAAAATAGAAAGAAAACAGGCCATAAATCTGTTTTCGTGAATAATTCATCAATATTTCAACCTAATTAATCCTTGCCCCTCCTCTATTTCTCCGACCGGTATTTCCATTGGTGCCAACCAACGAGAATAGGACTGGCCAGGAAGATCGAAGAATAACTTCCAGAAACAATACCCACCGACAAAGCTAAAGCGAAAGAATGAAGAGTGACCCCGCCCATAAAGAAAATAGCCAATAAGACAAAAAGAGTCGTCAAGGAAGTATTAAGTGATCGGACTAAGGTTTGATTCAAACTGGCGTTAACCACTTCCTGATAAGTTTCATCCCCGGACTTTAAAAGATTTTCTCGAATCCGGTCAAAAACCACCACTGTATCATTAACGGAATATCCAAAGACAACTAATAGAGCCGTGATACTCGGAATATTAATTTGAAAACCATAAAAATGCCCGAGGAGAATAAAAACTCCAATCACGATCAGCACATCGTGGAATAGGGCAATTAAAGCCGATAAGCCATATTGCCAACTCGGCAAAGGATGATAAATCTTGCGGAAGGCCCAGCTGATGTAAAGAAGAATAGCGATAATTGACAAAATTGCCACCGTGATCGTTTTCCCTTTTAGCTGGCTACCAATAATAGGACTAATTTGCTGGAAGCTAAAGACTCCTTCCTGCATTTTCCCTAATTTTTCCAATTCGCCAATCAACTGATTTTTCTCCCCCAGTGAAACATCGTTACGATTAATTTGAATCGCTATCTGTGTTTTACCAATAGGCTGGACATTCGATCCTTGGAAACCAAGATCATTCACTGCTTCCCTAACTTGAGAAATAGAAGGGGCTTGATTCTCGTATTCAACACTCAAGGAAGTCCCGCCCCGGAAATCAATCCCCCAATTTAATCCCCAAAGAATAAAACCAACCAAGCTAGCCAGAATAAGAAGGCCAGAAATGGAATAATAAAGTTTTCGATATTTAACAAAAGGAATCATCTTCTTGTCCAAATATTTTTAAATTTGACTAATTTTGTTTTTGCGCCCAAAAGCATCAAGGTATGCGTTACAACCAAAGCGGAAAATAAACTGGTCAAAACGCCCAAAGACAAAGTCACCGCAAATCCTTTAACAAAGCTTGTTCCGAAGAAAAACATAATAACCGCCACTAAAAGAGTTGTTGCGTTACCGTCCCGAATGGAAGGCCAAGCTCTTTTAAATCCCGTCTCAATAGCCGCGATGATATTCTTCCCCGTTTTTATCTCTTCTCTCATTCTCTCAAAAATAAGAATATTGGCATCCACCGCCATACCCACTGATAGAGCCGCTCCCGCAATACCGGCTAAAGTTAAAGTAACGGGAATCATTTTCACGAGTGATAACATAATCATGGCAAAAAAGATCAATGCCAAACTAGCTAAAAAGCCAGGCCACCGATAAAAAATAATCATAAAAAGAACAATGGCCAGAAAACCAATAAGCGAAGCTTTTAAGGATTCATCTAAAGAAATTTTTCCTAAGGTAGGGCCAATCTGATTTTGAGAAATAAGATGGATAGGAACCGGCAAGGCTCCGCTCTTCAATCTTTTAGCAATAGTCTTCGCTTGATCGAGGGTCATATTACCCGAAATAACCGCTTTTCCGCTGGGAATTTTCTCTTGGACAACGGGAGCATAAAGATCCTTATCGGTAATTTCCCCATCTCCGTTAGTATCTATAATTGACAAACCATCTAAGAAAATAGCTAACGGTTTTTGAACATTGCGTTCTGTCACTTGGGCAAAAAGTTTTTCCCCTTGGCTATTAAAGGTGAGTTGCACTTGAGGCGTATTGTTAGCGGGGTCGAGCTGAACCTGAGCATCGACTAGATAGCGTCCATTGATTTCTGTATTCTTCCAAGGCGACAAATAATCTTCCGCTTGCCGAGTCTTAATAAGAATGTGACTGGCTCTAATTTCTTCGTCTGATTTTTCATCTGTCTTTTTAATAATATGATAGCCATATTGAGTCTTAACTAATTGACCATCCACTTCTCCTTTCTGAAGACTGAAAGCGGCCTCTTCAAACTCTTCGACCATCGCCCCTTTCTTAAACCAGTCTAGGTCTCCTCCCTTGGAAGCCGACCCCGGATCTTCAGAATACTCTTGAGCCAAGGTCGCAAAATCTACCCCGTTTTGAATCTGCTTGAGAATATCCTCCGCTCTCTTTTGAGCATCTTGATTATAACTTTCTAACGCAACAGTTTGCTGAGGCGTAATGTCACTTGCTAATGTTCTTTCGCGAAATTCCAAAACCGGCGTTTCCCCTATTCTTTCCAAGGCTTCATCTAAATTCTTCACACCGGGAAGTTCAACAACCAAGTGGGGATTAGCCTGCCCACTTTCAATAAAAATCCTTGGTTCAGCGACACCAATGCCATTCACTCTCCGCATAATGACATCTCTCGCCCCCTCTAAAGCTGTTTTCTTTTGAGCGGCCGGAATATTAGATAGATCGGCTTCATAAATCAGCCTGGCTCCACCGCTCAAGTCCAAGCCATAGACAAATTCTTTATGGCGCAACCCCGGCAAAGACCATTTCCCGGGATAAACAATGCTCACGGCAAAGTAAGCAAGAATTAATAAAAAAATAATAACAATGAATGGTCGTTTCAGTTTCATAAATCTATTTGATTTT